>CAMDLJ010000261.1 GCA_945901665.1 Bordetella parapertussis
TCTAATTCTTTTGCCACATTGTCCAAGCTGTCCAGGGCTTCGTCGTAAAGCGCACACACTTCATCGGCCTGAATGTTGCGGGCGGCCAAGGTTTGGGCGCGCTCCAGCCAGGTGATGTAGAGCCCGAGTTGCTGGCTGCGGTGCCAAGCAAACATCGATTGGACATCGGCGCGCACCTGCGGTTTTTGCTCGGCATTGAAGTCCAAAAAGCCATCCAGCCACCAGTAGGTCAACTCTGGGGCCGAGTTGTAGGCAAACTGCAAGGT
Source organism: Bordetella parapertussis (assembly GCA_945901665.1). The sequence goes on from CAMDLJ010000261.1 coordinate 267, forward strand.
GCTGCAACCGGCCAGCATCCCACAGGCGCACAGGGCCACAAACAGGCGCTGGGCGATAATTCTCAAACAAGCAAAGGCATGGAACATGGCAGCAATTGATGTGGTGATCATGGCAGCGGGCAAAGGCACGCGCATGAGGAGCAGTATGCCCAAAGTTTTGCACCGACTCGGTGGCAGGGCTTTGGTGCAGCATGTGATTGACAGCGCACGTCATTTATCGGCGCGCCACATCATCGCCATCACCGGTCACGGGGCCGAACAAGTCGAGGCCGCCTTGGCAGGTCAAGCGGGTCTGCGTTTTGCGCGCCAAATGCCCCAACTGGGCACAGGCCATGCGGTGCAACAGGCCATGCCCTTGTTGCAGGACGACGGTGTCACCTTGGTGTTGTCGGGCGATGTGCCGCTGACCCAAGTGCCCACCTTGCAAGCCTTGCTGCAAGCCAGCCAAGGCACGCAACTCGCGCTGTTGACTTTGCAAATGGCGCAACCCACGGGTTATGGGCGCATCGTGCGCAACGCCCATGGCGAGGTTCAAGCCATCGTGGAAGAAAAGGACGCAACGCCTGAGCAGCGCCTCATTCAAGAAATTTACAGCGGCATCATGGCCGTGCCCACGCGCATGTTGCGCACTTGGTTGGCGCGCTTGGACAACCACAACGCCCAGCAAGAGTACTACCTGACCGATGTGGTCAAGTTTGCCCGTGCCGATGGGCAAGCTGTGGTGGCGCATCGGATCACCGATGCGGCAGAGGTGGCCGGCGTGAATAACCCGGTGCAATTGGCCGAACTCGAGCGGGCCCACCAAGCACGGCTGGCCCATGCCTTGATGCTCAGTGGTGTGCGTCTGGCCGACCCCGCGCGCTTGGATGTGCGCGGCACCTTGACCTGTGGCCCGGATGTGGAGATCGATGTCAACTGTATTTTTGACGGCGTGGTCTCACTGGGCGAGGGCGTGCGCGTCGGGGCCCACTGTGTGATTGCCAACGTGCAAATCGAGGCGGACGCGGTGATCCACCCCTTCACCCACATTGATGGCGAAAAAGCTGGCATCAACATTGGCCGTGATGCCCGCGTCGGCCCCTTTGCGCGTTTGCGCCCTGGTGCGGTGTTGGGCGATGAGGTGCACATTGGCAACTTTGTCGAAGTGAAAAACACCACCATGGCCCAAGGATCAAAAGCCAACCACTTGGCTTATCTGGGCGACGCCACCGTGGGTGAGCGGGTCAACTATGGTGCGGGCAGCATCACCGCCAATTACGATGGCGTCAACAAACACCACACCGTCATCGAAGCCGATGTGCACATTGGCAGCAACAGCGTGTTGGTGGCCCCCGTCACCATTGGCGCGGGCGGCACCATTGGCGGAGGCTCGACCATCACCAAAGACACCCCACCCGGCGCCCTGACCGTGGCCCGCGGCAAACAAACCAGCATTGCCAACTGGAAGCGACCGCAAAAGAAATAACATTCGACGATTTGTGCCGACGCTGTTTTGATGGCTTTTTATACCCAGGAGTTGATATGTTCAAGTGTCTCGCGTTGATATTGAGTTTGTGTGTCGGTGCAGTGGGTGGTGCCCTGGCACAAGAGGTGGCTTACCCCACCAAGACCATTCGCCTGGTGGTGCCCTTTCCCCCTGGGGGCTCGGTGGACGTGGTGGCGCGCATGGTGTCACTGCACTTGCAAGAAAAATTTGGTCAAACCATCGTGATTGAAAATCGCCCTGGCGCGGTGGGCACCATGGGCACGGCCCAAGTGGCCAAGGCAGCACCGGATGGTCATACCTTGGTGATGACCATTGGGGCGCACACGATTGTTCCGGCGTTGATGGCGCAAATGCCCTATGACGCCAGCCGCGATCTGGCGGCTGTCACCTTGATCGCCAGCGCGCCCAATGTCTTGGTGGTTCGGCCTGACTTTCCCGCCCGAAACTTGAAAGAGTTCGTGCAGCTGGCCAAAGAAAACCCCGGCAAGTTCAGCTATTCCACGGCTGGAAACGGCAGCACCACCCATGTCATGACGGCCATGCTGGCCCACAGCGCGGGCTTGTCATTGCTGCATGTGCCCTACCAAGGGGGCGCGCCCTCTTTGCAGGCCATTTTGAGCGGTCAAACCGATTTGAATGCCGCCGTTTCGACCACCGCCTTGCCCATGGTCAAAGCGGGCAAATTGCGCGCCTTGGCCATCGTGGGCGACAAGCGCTCCAGCATGTTCCCGGATGTCCCCACATATGCCGAATCAGGCTATCCGGGCATTCGCGGGGACAGTTGGATTGGTTTGTTTGCGCCTGCGGGCACGCCCAAACCCATCATCAACAAAATCAATGCCGAGTTGCAAAAGGTTTTGGCCATGCCCGATATTCGGCAAAAGTTGCTGGCCCAGGCATTGGACCCCTTGGTGGTGGGGCCAGATGAGTTTGACAAAATTGTGCGCGACGAGTTGCGCGACTTTGCCGCATTGGCCAAAGCAGTGGGGTTGAAGATCGAGTGAGGCCAGGCTCAGTGGCGTGCACGGGCCGCATGCTCGGCCGCCAGGCAGCCAAAAATGACCCCGCTGCCAATCGATGCACCCCCTTGGTAGCCCACCCCTGTGTCGGTCGGGGCTGCGGTATTGCCGCAGGCATATAAACCCGCAATCGGGTGACCACGCACGTGCATGACTTGGGCGTGTTCGTTGGTCAATAGGCCTGTGCCCACAATGCCGCCCACCCGCAGTGGGATGGCGTAGTACGGCGGCGTGTCCAAGGGGCCCAGCTGCGCATATTTGCCCTTGTTGGCATCTCCCGCCGTGCTTTTGGAAAACGCGGACTTGCCTCGACCAAAGTCAAGGTCTTCGCCGTCCGTCGCAAAATGGTTAAAGCGCTCAACTGTTTTCAACAAGCCTGTGGCGTCCACACCGATTTGTGCGGCCAAGGCCTCCAGCGTCGGCGCTTGAGCCACCCAATCGGGTGCCGCTTGCCCAGGCGGCGCGCCAGCGATGGCATATTGCTGCCGATATCGGTCATCAAACACCATGTGCGCGGGCAGGTTGATGAAGCGGTGTTTTGCCCGGTCGAAATGGTGAAAGGCGTGCACCACCTCTTGGAACCTGGACTCATCGCAAAAACGTTCGCCCTGTTGGTTAACGGCGATCGCGCCGGGGTAAGGCATGCCATGCAAGCCAATCGAGAAAAATTCATTGTTACGGGTGGGTATGGCACAACCGACCAATAAGCCATGGTTAACCGCAGATCGGTAAATGGCCGCGCCGTGCTCTGTGGCCATCACCATCCCATCCCCTTGGTTGGTGGGGGCAAAAGGGTTGAGCCAATTGGGCAAGCCTTCAAAGCGTTGCACCAATTCGGCGTTGCCTTCATAGCCGCCACAGGCCAACACAACACCGTGTCGGGCCTCAAACGTGGAATCGTTTGATGCGATGCGGACACCACCCACACGCTGCTGGGAATAAATCAACTCTGTCACCCCCGCATTCAACTGCAGGTGCCCACCCATCTTGAGGAAAGCCACCAACAACTGCGCCACCAATCCTTGACCGGCGGCCAGCCAGCCTTCTTTTTCTCTGCGTGCCAACTCATTGGCGTCCCAGTTGCGCCGATTGGCAAAACCGCCCCAGCGGGCCACATCGCCCCAACTGACCCCTGGCGGGCAATAGTAGGCGGGCCGCAAAACGTCGGCCCACTCGCCCATGGCGCTGCGTTGAATGGGGGCTGCTTGAATCATGCGCCGCCCATCGGCACAGCTGCCAGGGCCATGTGGGTAGAACGCGTCGGGCAATCCCAAAGCCAGCTCAAGCCCCACGCCCCAAGACATCAAGCGGTCCATCACCCGCGAGGCGTTG
>CAMDLJ010000262.1 GCA_945901665.1 Bordetella parapertussis
TTTGTGGCGCGAGCGCTTCATGCAGGTCAAACCCCAGGTGCTGGCGCTGGGCTTTGACGAGCGCTTTGTGCGCATTTGGCAGTTTTATTTGGCGTACTGCGAAGCCGCCTTCATGGAAGCCAACACCGACGTGGTGCAGTACACCTTGCTCAAGCCATGAGTTTGCACGGCCCGGCTTTTTTGCTGGCATGGCTGTGGTTGGGCGCGCAAGCCTTGGGGCCCGCCCAAGCCGGACCCCCGCCCAGGCCTGTGTCGGCCACGCCCAGCCCCAACGACACGCTGCCCGTGGGCGCCGCATTGGAGCGGCTGCTCAAACGCTGGTTGGGGACACCCCAACTGGTGGGCCAAGGAACGCTTCGGTATTTTGGTTTTTCCATCTATCACGCCCAGCTTTGGGTCGGTCCACGCCCAGCCGAGACCGGGTTGGCGTGGGCGCAGCAACCGGTCGTGCTGTCGCTGCAATACCACCGCGACTTCAAAGGCGAGGACATTGCGCAGCGCAGCTTTGAGGAAATGCAACGCCACCCTTTGATGCGCGCGAACGCGCAAGACGCCTGGCTTGCATCACTCAAGGCATTGATGCCCGATGTGCGCGCGGGAGAACGCTTGATCGGCGTTTACCAGCCAGGCCAAGGGCTGCAACTCTGGCACGACGGGGCCAGCTTGCGCGAATTGGGCACCGCGCCCGACGCGCTGATGGCTCGGGTGTTCATGGGCATTTGGCTCGACCCATCGACGTCGCAACCTGAACTGCGCCAGCGCTTGCTGGACCTGTCCAAGCCGTGACGACCGCGCCTTGGCCCATGGGTCGCGCCGACCTGGCGCGTTTGGGCGCGATGGGTTTTCCGCTGGCCTTTGTGGCCTTGCCCTTGTACGTGGTGCTGCCACACCACTATGCCAATACGTACGCCCTGCCCCTGTCGTGGATTGGCGCTTTGCTGCTGGCCGCGCGCTTGGGCGACGCCTTCATCGACCCCTGGTTGGGGCGCTGTACCGATGGCTGGTTTGCCCAGGCCCACACGCGGGTGTTGGCCTGGGCGCGCGCATGCAGCGTGATCTTGAGCGGGGGTTTGGTGCTGCTGTTTTTTCCGCACGGGGTCTTGCCCGTGCCCGCTTCTCCTGTGGGCTTGATGGGTGTGGCCAGCTTGGCCTTGGTGGCCTGCTGTGTCGGCCTGAGCACCCTGAGTTTGGCCCACCAATCCTGGGGCGCGCGCCTTGGTGGCAATGAGGCGCAGCGCAGCCGCTTGGTGGGCTGGCGCGAAGGCCTGGGCCTGTTGGGGGTGATTTGCGCCAGTGTTTTGAGCGCCACGGCAGGCGTGGGCGCGATGGTGGCGGCGTTTGCGCTGGCCTTGGTGGTGGCGCTGTGGGCATGGCACCGGGCGCCAGCGCCTGAACACGCGAAGGCACAAACACAAACTTCAGAGCAAATGCACACGCTCACGGACACACCCTCGCCAGCTACCATGCCCGCGAAAGACCCAGAACCCCAAACTCCAACATCAGGCCCAACGACTGCGCATGCTAAGGCCGCCCAAGACGCCCAGGGTCCACCATCCACCGCACCCACGCTGACACCCATGCGCATGGGCGCGCCACTGGCGCAGCCGCTGTTTCGGGGCTTGTTGGCGGTGTTTGTGCTCAATGGCATTGCCAGCGCCATCCCGGCCACCTTGGTGCTGTTTTTTGTGCAAGACCGTTTGCAAGCAGCGCCCGGGCAAGAGGGGATTTTTTTGGCCATTTATTTTTGCGCGGCCGCCGTGTCCATGCCCCTGTGGTTGCGCGCTGTGCAACGCTGGGGCTTGGTGCGCTGCTGGTTGCTGGGCATGGGGCTGGCCATGGCGGTATTCATTTGGACCTTGGGCTTGGGTGCGGGCGATACCCTGGCCTTTGGCTGGGTCTGTGCGCTGTCGGGGCTGGCCTTGGGTGCAGATGTCATCGCCCCCGGCGCATTGCTCACCGGCGTGGTGCAGCGCCTGGGGCAGTCGCAATCGCACCAAGGCCTTTACTGGGGCTGGTGGCAGGTCGCCACCAAACTCAACCTGGCTTTGGCCGCAGGGCTCACCCTGCCCGCCTTGCAATGGTGGGGCTACACGCCGGGGCAACACGATGCCGCTGGCCTGTGGACGCTCAGCTGCGCTTATGGCCTAATTCCTTGCCTGCTCAAAGCCGCGGCCGCCCTGTGCTTGTGGCTGCACCGGCACTCACTGACCCCATCAACCGCCACGGAGACCCCCCCATGAAGCGTCGTTCCTTGTTGCTGGCCGCACCGGTAGGTGCCTTGGCCAGTTTGACCGGATGTGCGGGCCCGCGCATTGAAGAGTTGGCCCAAGAGCTGCCGCGCTTGGACCTGCGCCAGTACTTCAACGGCACGGTGGATGCGTGGGGCATCTTCACCGATCGCAACGGCAAAGTGGTCAAGCGCTTCACCGTGGTGATGGACTGCCGCTGGAGTGGCGAGGAAGGCGTGCTGGACGAACAATTCAGCTACAGCGATGGCACGAAACAGCGGCGCGTGTGGCGCTTGCGCCATTTGGGCCAAGGGCGCTACAGCGGCCGTGCCGACGACGTGGTGGGCGAGGCCCAAGGCCAAACCCAGGGGAATGCTTTTCAATGGGGCTACACCCTGGCCTTACCCGTCGATGGTCGGGTGTGGGAGGTGCAGTTCGATGATTGGATGTACCTGATGGACGAGCGCGTGATGCTCAACAAAGCGCGCATGAGCAAATGGGGCATCCACCTGGGCGAGGTGACTTTGTCGTTCACCAAGCGAGGGGGGGTATGACGCCCAACCCCCAGCGCATGGGCGCGTTGGTTGGTGCCTGCATCTGCGCCATTGGCGGCAAAGTCGACATCGACATCGACATCGACATCGACATCGACATCGGCAACTGCATCAGCCGCAGAGCTGTCAACCTCCCCAAGAGGCGCACATGGCTTTGAACCCCACGCTGGCATCGTGGCGCGGCCAACGCGTGTGGCTGATTGGCGCCTCCAGTGGCATTGGCCGTGCCTGCGCAGAGGCTTTGCACGCAGCCGGGGCCGTGGTGTGTGTCTCGGCGCGAAAAGCCTCGGCACTGGATGAATTTGTGGCCCAGCACACCGGCGCGCGTGCCTTGGCCATGGACGTGACCGACGCCGCCAGTGTGGCCCAGGCCTGCCAAGCCGCTTGGGGTGCGCAAGGCCTGGATTGGGTGGTGTATTGCGCCGGCCACTACCAAGCCCACGATGCACGCCACTTCGACCTGCCCGACATGCTGCGCCACCAAGATGTGAACTACACCGGTGCCCTGCGGGTGCTCGACGCGCTGCTGCCGCGCCTGATGGCCCAGGGACACGGGCATCTGAGCCTGGTATCGAGCGTGGCGGGTTACCGCGGTCTGCCCAAAAGCCTGGCCTATGGGCCGACCAAAGCCGCCCTCACCCATTTGGCCGAGGCCTTGTACTTTGACCTGCATCCAGCGGGCTTGGGGGTGAGCGTGATCAATCCAGGTTTTGTGCAAACCCCGCTGACGGCGCAAAACGACTTTCACATGCCGGCCTTGATGCAACCCGCCGACGCGGCCCAATGCATGTTGCAAGGCTGGCAAAGCGGTGCGTTTGAAATTCACTTTCCCAAACGCTTCACCCGCTGGATGAAGTTGATGCAAGTTTTGCCCTATGCGTGGTTTTTTCCGCTGGTGGCCCGCATGACCCGCCCACGCCCATGAACACCCCCGCAAGCCTGGATCAAGACCAGGCCCCAACCCCAGACATCGCGGACATCGAGCGGTTTTTCTCCGAGATGACACCGGCACACTTGGCCCGCCTGGGCGAGGTCTACAGCGCCGACGCTTGGTTCAAAGACCCGTTCAACGAGGTTCAAGGTTTGGACGCGGTACGGGGTATTTTTCAGCACATGTACGACAGCCTGAACCAGCCGCGCTTCATCGTCACCACCCGGGTGGTGCAAGGCCGCCAATGTTTTCTGACCTGGGACTTTGTCTTTGGTCTGCGTGGTCAATCCACCGAGATCACGGTGCGCGGGGCCTCGCATTTGTGGCTTGCGCCCGGCACCGATGGGCGCTGGCGCATCAC
>CAMDLJ010000263.1 GCA_945901665.1 Bordetella parapertussis
GTGGGTCTGCCTGGCATGAGTGACGGCACCTTCAACCGCTTGGGTTCCAACTCCGGTTTGATGGCCCAGGTGGGATCGACCAGCCCGGCGGCCGATATTCCCCAAGGTGACTTGGACACCGCCAAGGCCTATGGCGAGCGTGTGCGACTTTTGGCCCAGCGCATGGGCGCTTGATCGCTTAAGCCCTTAAGTCCTTAAGTCCTTAAGTCCTTAAGTCCTTAAGTCCTCAGCCATGTCCGCTCACCGACTCGGTGGGTGGGCACTTCACCATGTCTGGCGCACTCAACCGTGCTTGGCGCTCAAGTCGGGCGCCAAGGCCACGCGCTCGTCAAACACAAAGCAGTCGCCTTCAAAGTGCGCACCGCCCGTGTCTTCAAAATACTGCAAGATGCCGCCGTCGAGTTGATACACCTCGGTCAAGCCCAGCTCGCGCAGATAAATGGCGGCTTTTTCGCAGCGAATGCCGCCAGTGCAATAGCTGACCACGGTTTTGCCTTGCAAGTCTGCCAGGTGTTCTTGGGCGGCTTGAGGGAACTCGCTGAATTTATCCAAGCCCCAATCCAGGGCACCGGCAAATTTGCCATGGCCCACCTCAAACGCATTGCGGGTGTCGAGCATGACCAGGGCTTGGCCTTGGTCGTCATGCCCTTGGTCCAGCCAGCGCTGCAAGTCGGCAGGTGAAACGGCAGGCGCTCGGCCTTGGGCAGGCGCAATGGTGGGGTGGTTCATGCGAATGATCTCGCGCTTGACCTTGACCAATAGCTTGCCAAAGGGTTGCTCAGCGGACCAGCTTTTTTTTCCGCCCAAGCCCGCCATGCCGTCTTGCGCCCGCAACCATTGCAAAAAACCCTCCAGCTGCTCAGGCTGTCCGGCCAAAAATAAATTGATGCCCTCGGGGGCAATCAGGATGGTGCCCTTGAGCTGTCGAGAGGAGGCTTGATCGTGGCACTTCGCGCGCCAAGCTTCAGGCGACGCCAATGGCGTGAATAAGTAGGCGGAAATGTTCAATATGGGGTTCACCCACCAATTTTAGGTGTCTTGGGTTTCAAGGGGTCTGCCAAGCGGCGTGAAGTGCTCTGGGCCCGAACAGCCGCCAGATGCACGGCGAAGTGGATGCCAAGTCGCTGGGCGGTGTCGCAAAGTGGACCACTCAAGGTGGGTGGCGAAGGGATGCGCACAGGCCTGTGCATGTGTCCATACCTACAATGCCCGCATGTTTGTCCACTTGCGCTTGCACACCGAATTTTCCATTGTTGACGGGACCAACCGCGTCGATGATGTGGTCCAGGCCGCTGCTGATGATGGCCAACCCGCGCTGGCCATCACCGATTTGAACAATTTGTTTGGTGCCATCAAGTTTTACAAGGCGGCCCAGGCCAAAGGCGTCAAGCCACTGATTGGTGCGGACGTGTGGGTGCAAGCCACGGGACGAGAAGATGCCCCCTTGGCTCGGCTGCTGCTGCTGGTGCAAAACCAAGAAGGCTATTTGAACCTGTGTGAATTGCTCTCCAGGGCCTGGACCCATGAGCCCATCAAAGGCCAGTCAGTGATGCGCTTGGCTTGGTTGAAAGAGCGCTCCCAAGGCTTGTTGGCCTTGTCTGGCGCGCAAATGGGCGACGTTGGCCAAGCCTTGGTCCAAGGCGATCTGCAGCGCGCCAGTGACATGGCCTTGCAATGGGCGGCGGTTTTCCCGCACCGCTTTTATTTGGAGTTGCAGCGCTGTGGCCGACCTGATGACGAAATGCATGTGCGCGAAGCCGTGCAACTGGCTGCCCGACTGAAGCTGCCCGTGGTGGCCACCCACGCGGTGCAGTATTTGCAGCCCGACGACCACGAGGCCCACGAGGCACGGGTGTGCATCTCTGAGGGCGAAATTTTGGGCAACCAGCGCCGGGTGCGCCGTTTCACCCGCGAGCAGTACTTCAAGTCCAGCGCGCAAATGCAGGCGGCCTTTGCCGATGTGCCGTCGGCCTTGGCCAATGCGGTGGAAATCGCCAAGCGCTGCAGCATCACCCTGGACTTGGGCAAACCCCGCTTGCCCGCTTACCCCACGCCGGATGGCATGGCCGAAGAAGCCTATTTCCGCCAGGCCTCGCAAAGCGGTTTGCAGGCCCGGCTCGAGCGCTTGTTCCCGGACCCTACCCAGCGTCAAAACCAACGCGCGGCCTATGACGAGCGGCTGGCCTTTGAAATCGCCACCATCGTCAAGATGGGGTTTCCGGGCTATTTTTTGATCGTGAGCGACTTCATCAACTGGGCCAAAAACAATGGCTGCCCGGTGGGGCCGGGGCGCGGTTCAGGGGCCGGCTCTTTGGTGGCCTATGCGCTCAACATCACCGATTTGGACCCGCTGCAATACAAATTGCTGTTTGAGCGGTTTTTGAATCCTGACCGGGTGTCCATGCCCGACTTCGATATCGACTTTTGCCAGATCAACCGCGACAGGGTGATCGACTACGTCAAGGACAAATATGGGCGCAATGCGGTGAGCCAAATCGCCACCTTTGGCACCATGGCCGCGCGCGCCGCCATCCGCGATGTGGGCCGGGTGCTCGACATGAGTTACACCTTTTGCGACGGCATCTCCAAGCTCATCCCCAACAAGCCCGGGCAACACATCACCATTGCCGGGGCGATCGAGGCCGAGCCAGTGCTGGCCGAACGTTTGGCCAAAGAGGACGAGGTCAAAACCCTGTTGGCCCTCGCGCAAAAACTCGAAGGCCTGACCCGCAACGTGGGCATGCACGCCGGTGGTGTGCTGATCGCCCCCGGCCAATTGACCGATTTTTGCCCCCTGTACCAACAACCCGGCAGCCAAGCCGCGGTCTCGCAGTTTGACAAAGACGATGTCGAGGCCGCAGGCTTGGTGAAGTTTGACTTTTTGGGCCTGGCCACGCTGACCATTTTGGAGCTGGCCCGCAGCATGATTGTGCAGCGCAACCCGGCCAAAAGCGACTTTGCCTATGAAGACATAGCCCTGAATGACGCCGCCACTTACAAGCTGTTTTCAGACGGCAAAACCGAGGCCGTGTTCCAGTTTGAAAGCCGGGGCATGCAAGGCATGTTGCGCGACGCCAGGCCCACCCGGTTGGAGGATTTGATCGCCTTGAATGCCTTGTACCGACCTGGCCCGATGGACCTGATCCCCAGCTTTGTGGCGCGCAAGCATGGGCGCGAGGCCGTGGCCTATCCCCACCCGCTGGTTGAGGCGGTGCTGAGCGAAACCTACGGCATCATGGTTTACCAAGAACAGGTGATGCAGACGGCCCAAATCTTGGGCGGTTACTCGCTGGGCGGCGCCGATTTATTGCGCCGCGCCATGGGCAAGAAAAAAGCCGAGGAGATGGCGCAACACCGTCAAATTTTTGCCGACGGTGCGGCCAAAAATGGCATTGTCGAGCCCAAAGCCAATGAAATTTTCGACCTGATGGAGAGCTTTGCGGGATACGGCTTCAACAAGTCACATGCCGCGGCCTATTCGCTGTTGGCCTATCACACGGCCTGGCTCAAAGTGCACCACACGGTGGAGTTTTTCTGCGCCAACATGACGGTGGAGATGGACAACACCGACAAGCTCAAGGTGCTGTTTGAAGACGCGGTCAAAATGGGCTTGGCCTTTGAGCCACCCCATATCAACCGAGGTGGGCACCGGTTTGAGCCGGTCTCCAACACCGTGATCCGTTACGGCCTGGGGGCGGTGCGTGGCACCGGTCAGCAAGCCATCGAGGCCATTGTGGCGGCACGGCAAGCTGGTGGCGTTTTCACCAGTTTGTTTGATTTTTGTTTGCGCATCGACCGCACCCGTGTCAATAAGCGCAGCGTGGAGGCCTTGATCAAGGCGGGCGCATTTGACGACCTCGATTTGAACCGTGCCAGCTTGGTGGCCAGCATCGACCGCGCCTTTGACTTTGCCGCTAGCGTGCAAGCGCATGCCCACCAAGGCGGCTTGTTTGACAGCGCAGATTCGCAAGCGCTGGGATCGAGCACCCGTGAGCCCGATGCAGTGGCCGTCACCCCATGGGGCGTGAAACAACGCCTGAGCGAAGAAAAAGTGGCCCTGGGTTT
>CAMDLJ010000264.1 GCA_945901665.1 Bordetella parapertussis
CATGGGTGGATGCCGAGTTCGTGCACAATGCCTTTCAATCAACCCAGCCAGCCCCCCACATGACTGACATGTCTGCCATCACGCCCCGCGACAAGGCCGAGATCTTGGCCCAGGCGCTGCCCTACATCCGCAAATTCCACGGCAAAACCTTGGTCATCAAATATGGCGGCAACGCCATGACCGACCCGGCCTTGCAGGCCGACTTTGCCGAGGACGTGGTCTTGCTCAAATTGGTCGGTATGAACCCGGTGGTGGTGCACGGCGGCGGGCCTCAAATTGAAACCGCTTTGAACCGCTTGGGCAAAAAAGGCGAGTTTGTGCAGGGCATGCGCGTCACCGACGCCGAAACCATGGAGGTGGTGGAGTGGGTGCTCGCTGGTGAGGTGCAGCAAGACATCGTGGGCCTGATCAACCAAGCCGGCGGTAAGGCGGTGGGCCTGACCGGGCGTGATGGCGGCATGATCCGCGCGCGCAAACTCAAGATGCAAGACGCCCAGAACCCCGCCCAAGAAGTGGATGTGGGCCAGGTCGGTGACATCATCGGCATCGACCCCAGCGTGGTCAAGGCCTTGCAAGATGACGCCTTCATCCCGGTCATCAGCCCGATTGGTTTTGGCGACAACAACGAGAGCTACAACATCAACGCCGACTTGGTGGCCAGCAAACTCGCCACCGTGCTCAAGGCCGAAAAATTGGTGCTGCTCACCAACACCCCCGGGGTTTTAGACAAAAGTGGGCAGTTGCTCACCAATTTGTCGGCGCGGGAAATCGATGAGTTGTTTGCCGACGGCACCATCAGCGGCGGCATGTTGCCCAAGATCAGCGGTGCCCTGGATGCCGCCAAAAGCGGCGTCAATGCGGTGCACATCATTGACGGGCGGGTGCCGCACGCCATGTTGCTGGAAATTTTGACCGATCAAGCCTACGGTACGATGATCCGTTCTCATTGAGGTAGCCCATGGCCGACACCAATTCCCTCCCTCCCCCCGATGCACCGCCGGTGCGCAAGCGGCCCAAACCGGGCGAGCGGCGGGTGCAAATTTTGCAAGCCCTGGCCACCATGCTCGAGCAACCCGGGGCCGAACGGATCACCACGGCCGCCTTGGCGGCCAAACTCGATGTCAGCGAAGCCGCGCTGTACCGCCACTTTGCCAGCAAGGCGCAAATGTTTGAAGGCCTGATCGAGTTCATCGAAAGCAGTGTTTTTACCTTGATCAATCAGATCATGGAGCGCGAGGCAGACGCGGCCCAAAAAGCCGCCCGCATCGTCACGGTGGTGTTGCAGTTTGGCGAGAAAAACCCCGGCATGACCCGTGTCATGGTGGGCGACGCACTGGTGTTTGAAAACGACCGCTTGCAGCAGCGCATGAACCAGTTTTTTGACCGCATTGAGTCCAGCCTGCGGCAGGTTTTGCGCGATGGCGCCCAAGCCCAGCAATCGGCCACGCCCACGGTGGACGCCCAAGTGCGGGCTGCGCTGATGGTGTCCTTTGTGCAAGGGCGCTTGCAGCGCCATGCGCGCTCGGGCTTTAAGCGCTCCGCCTTGGAGCACCTCGAAGCCAGCTTGGCCTTGATGCTCTAAGCCAGCCCTGGATCTGCCCAGGGCAACCATCCCTGAACGCCGCAGCCCGTCCAGCCCACAGCTGCAAGGCTGGACTGCTCATCAGGGCCAACGATATGCCGGGGCTCTTCTGAAGGCTGAAGGGGGCCCTGAAGGCTGAGGGGGGCCGCTTGTGGCACGACAAGCACCGTCAAGTTTTGGCACCCACTTTTCGGCCGGACTCAACAATTTCTTGCCAAGTGGCGTCATCGATGCGGATGCCCTCGCGCGAGCGTTGTTCCCGCGCTGCACGCTCGGGCTCACCCGGCAGCACCACACCCTCGCTGCCCGGTGCGGGTGGGCTGTGGCGCAGCCAGTCGATGAAGGCCAAAGACTCCTCGCCAAACGAGGCCAAGCTGCCCAGGCGGGCGGGGTCGATCAAGATGCACAGCATGCTGTTGAGCACGGCGCGGCGCCCATCGGCTTGGCGGTGCCAGGTGCCGCCACCGCTCAAGGCGCCGCCGAGCAACTCGCACGCCACGGCCATGCCAAAGCCCTTGTACTCGCCAAAGGTGCGCAAGGCCCCCATGCGCCCGCCCGACTGCGGCACCACCACCACCCCGGGGTTGTTGGTGGGCTGGCCGTTCTCGTCGATCAAGGTGCCGGGCTCGACGCTGCGCCCCTCGTTGTGGGCCACCCGCATCTTGCCCTGGGCCACGCGGCTGGTGGCAAAGTCCAGCACAAAGGGCTCGCGCACCTGGTCGTCCAAGCCCAGGGGAATGCCAATGCAGCAGGGGTTGGTGCCAAAGCGCCCATCGCTGCCGCCAAACGGCGCCACATTGGGGCGTGAGGACACGCTGACAAAGTGCAGCGCGATCCAACCACGCGCCACCGCCATTTCGGCAAAGTGACCAATGCGCCCCAAGTGGTGCGCACTGGCCAGCGAAAAAATGCACGCCCCATGCTGGGCCACGCGCGCAAACGCCATCTCCATGGCTTGCACACCCACCACCTGGCCAAAACCCGATTGGCCGTCCAGGCCCAGCAACATGCCGTTGTCCACCCGCACGGCCACGTCGGCGCGTGTGTCGAGTCGGCCTTCCAAAATCGCATCCACATAACGCGGCGCCATGCCCACGCCATGCGAGTCGTGCCCGCTCAAGTTGGCCAGCACCAAATTGGCCGCGACCTGCTGCGCCCGTTCGGTGGTGGTGCCCGCTTGAACAAACAAGCGGGTGATGGTGTCTTCCAATTCGGTGGGGGAAATCAAGTGGCTCATATTGGCTGCTGCGGTGGTGGTGGGTTATCGGTGGCTTGGGGTTGCCCGTGTGCGTCGGCGCTCATTGGGGCAGGTGTTCAGCAGGCATGCCCAAGGACATGGCGGCCAGACGGTGCATGGTTCACATCACCGCGCCCAACTGCCACGGCACAAACTCGTTTTGCCCATAGCCGTGCTGTTCGCTTTTGCTGGCCTCACCTGAAGCGCAGGCGATGATGCGCTGAAATATCTCTTCACCTTTGGCCTGCACGGTGCTGCCGCCATCGACCACGTCGCCGCAGTTGATGTCCATGTCATCGGTTTGGCGTTGCCACAGCGCGGTGTTGGTGGAAAGTTTGAGCGAGGGTGAGGGCGCGCAGCCATAGGCCGAGCCGCGACCTGTGGTGAAGCAAATCAGGTTGGCGCCGCCCGCGACTTGGCCGGTGGCGCTGACCGGGTCATAGCCGGGTGTGTCCATGTAGACAAAGCCATGCGCCGTGACTTTTTCGGCGTACTCGTACACCGCTTGCAAATTGCTGGTGCCGCCTTTGGCCACTGCGCCAAGGGACTTCTCCAAAATGGTGGTCAAGCCCCCCGCTTTGTTGCCAGGCGACGGGTTGTTGTTCATCTCGCCTTGGTGCATGGCGGTGTAATGCTCCCACCAGCGGATGCGCTCGACCAATTTTTCGCCCACCTCGCGGCGCACCGCACGGCGCGTCAGCAGGTGCTCGGCGCCGTAAATTTCAGGCGTTTCGCTCAAGATGGCGGTGCCGCCATGCGCCACCAGCAAGTCGACCGCCGCGCCCAAAGCGGGGTTGGCGCTGATGCCCGAGTAACCGTCTGAGCCACCGCACTGCAAGCCGACCGTGATGTGGGCCACGCTGCACGGCACACGTTGGGATTGGTTCACATGGGGCAGCATGGCCTTGACCAACTCGATGCCCTTGGCCACTGTCAAGCGGGTGCCGCCGCTGTCTTGGATGTTGAAGGTTTGCAGTGTGCTGCCCTCGGTCAAACCGCTGTGCGACAACCAGGACCTGAGTTGGTTGGACTCGCAGCCCAAACCCACCGCCAACACGCCGGCAAAGTTGGGGTGGGTGGCATAGCCCGCCATGGTGCGCTGAAGCACTTGCATCCCTGAGCCCTCGGTGTCCATGCCACAGCCCAGGCCGTGGGTCAGCGCCACCACGCCATCCACATTGGGAAAATTGGCCAAGGCGTTGGGGTTGATGGTCTTGGAGAAATGGTCAGCGATGGC
>CAMDLJ010000265.1 GCA_945901665.1 Bordetella parapertussis
ACCTCACACAAGGAAGACACATGACGCTGATCTGGGGCCGCATCACTTCCATCAATGTGCGCAAGGTCATTTGGGCTTTGCAGGAACTGGGTTTGCCGTTTGAGCGCAAAGATGCAGGCGCGGCGTTTGGCGTGGTCAATACCGATGAATATGCCCAGTTCAACCCGAATCGCTTGGTGCCGCTGATGGTGCAAGGCGAGCGCACGTTGTGGGAGTCGAATGTGATCGTGCGCTACCTTTGTGCCGCAGAGCAGCGTCTCTGCCCCGCAGACCCCTGGCTGCGCGCAGACGCCGAGCGCTGGATGGATTGGCAGCAAACCACGTTCAGCCCCGCCGGGCGCGATGCATTCATCCAACTCTTTCGCAAGCCGGAGGGTGTGCCGAACATGGACAAAGTCAATGCCTCGGTGAAATCGACCCTGCCATTGTTGGACATGCTTGACCACCACTTGTCGCGACGCCCTTTTTTGGCAGGAGATGGGTTTGGCATGGCCGACATACCCATGGGGTGTGAAGTGCACCGCTGGAAAGGTTTGCCCATCGCACACAGCCCCAGGCCGCACCTGGACCGCTGGTATGCGGAAGTTTCGCAACGCCCGGCCACACGCGGCGTGTTGGATGTGCCTTTGTCCTGATCTGCGCCATGTGCTTCTTGCTCACACCAAGGGTTCTTAGACGTTTCGTTGATGAACCTAGGGGCGGTGCGCTGGAAAAAAATCCCCCTCATAAACCGCCATCTCGGGGTATGCGTGGCTTGGGACTCCCCTTCAAAAACCGCCATCTCGGGGTATGCAGGCTTACTCCAGTCGCTTCGCTCCAATGTCGTCGGCCCGCACACCCACTCGCGTCGGTTTCCATGGGATGTTGGTTTGCAAGTTGGAGGTGCGCAAAAGCATTTGCGATCCGGCTCCAACTTGTGCAGGCACCAGGTTCGCGCGCAGCGATCTCTTGCGCAGCACCGATGGTGGGTGCCCCGCCCGACAACATTGGAGCGAAGCGACTGGCGAAGGGAGGCGTGCCCGCCAGCGGAGCGGGCACAGCAACGGTCAGATGAACCAACGAGGCGGAATCAAAAAGATGCCAAAAAGAATTGGAATCTGACCCCCATTAACTGCCCCATTACTGCTGCTGCAAGTGCGCGATGCGCTCCTCCAACGGGGGGTGGCTGGCGAAGAGTTTGCTCAGGTCGCCGGTGATGCCCATCGCAGCAACGCCGGAAGGCAAAACGCCAGCTTGCATTTGGCCCAAGCGGCCCAGCGCATTGATCATGGGTTGCTTGCGCCCGAGCAATTGGGCCGAGCCCTCGTCAGCGCGGAACTCGCGCTGGCGGCTGAACCAGGCCACGATCATGCTGGCGACAAAACCCAGCACGATGTCGAGCACGATGCTGGTGACGTAGTAGCCCCAGCCCGGGCCGGTGTTTTCTTCGTCATTTTTGCGCAAGGCGCTGTCCACAAAGTAGCCAACGACCCTGCTCAAAAACACCACAAAGGTATTGAGCACGCCTTGGATCAAGGTCAGCGTGACCATGTCGCCGTTGGCGATGTGCGCCACCTCGTGGCCGAGCACGGCCTCGACCTCTTCGCGGGTCATGCCTTGCAACAAACCGGTGGACACTGCCACCAAAGCAGAATTTTTAAACGCACCCGTGGCAAAGGCATTGGGCTCGCCTTCATAGATGGCCACCTCGGGCATCTCAATGCCCGCGCGCTGCGACAAAGTGCGCACGGTGTCGAGCAGCCATGCCTCGTCGGCAGACTGCGGTTGGGTGATGACTTGTGCGCCGGTGGACATCTTGGCCATCCACTTGCTCATCAGCAAAGAAATAAACGCGCCGCCAAAGCCCATCACCGCGGCAAAGCCGAGCAAGGCCCCCAGGTTCAAACCGTTGCTGGTGAGAAAGCGGTTCACGCCCAGCAAACTGGCCACCACACCCAACACCAACATCACCGCGAGATTGGTCACGATGAACAAGAAAATGCGCTTCATGTCGTCCTTTGTCAGCCCTGCAATGTGGGGCCGTGACCCGAATCTTAGGGCGCAGTGAGCCATTTCAAGCCGATGCCATGACGGCATGTCAGGGTATTGGGGATATTGAGGGTATTGGCCGTGGGTGGTGGGCCTGCGCAGGCCATGCTGTCAACCGTGCTTGTCAGTTGCTGCTGTGGTGGCCAGACGAAACACCTGGGTTTGCCCGTAAAAAGCGGGGTTCTCATTGGCTGCCCACCAGCCCGGCACGCCCAAAACCGGCAACGGCGCAAAGGCCTTGCGCCGCAAATGGTCTTCATGCAGGCTGTCGCACATCCATGCGTCGAGTTTCGCATCTGCATGGGCAGCGCCTTGCATGTCCGTGTCCGTGTCCGTATCCGTGTGCGTGTGCTTGGGTGTTGGCACGGCAGGATCGTTGTGGCCCACCTTGGGTGCGGTGGGTGCTGGCGCCACGCGCCACGCATGGCCGGTGATGGCGACATAGGGCTGGACCAGCTTTTCCAACAAGGCATGGCCAAACACGTCGATGCGCACCTGTGCCCACTGTTGGCGTTGCTGCACAAACAGGCCTTGCCAGTCGCGCGCGCTCAAGGCTTGCCACACACCATCGGGGGCTTGCAGCAAGAGTGCGTTTTCGTCGAACACGGTGAGCGCGTCGCGCAAAGCGCCACGCTGCTGACCCACACCTTGGCGCGCAATGTCTTGCGCTTGCAATTGGTTCAAGCGGCGTTTGCTGCGGCCAAAGCGCAGCCAACACAGGCCATTGAAAAAGTCATGCAGGTTGTCGCGGGTAGGGATGCGCTGCTCAGCATGGATGAAGGCCTCATAGGCCTGGCCCTTGGGCAATTCGCTTTGCGGCACAAAGCTCAAGTCGGCGTGCCCCAAGCGCTGTGCAGCTTGGTTGAGCGCGTGGGCCACGCTGTGCCCCGACATCACCGCCGCGCACACCGGTTGGCCCAGCGCAGCCCAAGGCGCAAACCAAGGCGCTTGCCAGTCAATGGCCTGCCATGTGGGCGCCTGGGTCAGGTTTGCATGCGCCATGCCAGCGTCTCGCCACCGCACAAGGGTTTGATGGCAGCGTCGCCGAAAGGCAAGGTCTCGGGCACGGTCCAGGTCTGGCGCGCCAAGGTGATGCGCCCCGTGTTGCGTGGCAGGCCATAAAAATCGGGGCCGTGAAAGCTGGCAAAGCCCTCGAGTTGGCCGAGCGCGCCTGCTTCATCAAATGCCTGGGCGTACATCTCCATGGCGCTCAAGGCCGTGTAGCAACCGGCGCAACCACTGGCGTGCTCTTTCAAGTGCGCCGGATGCGGGGCGCTGTCGGTGCCCAAGAAAAACCGCGCGCTGCCCGAGGTGGCGGCTTTGACCAAGGCCAGCCGGTGGGTTTCGCGCTTGAGCACGGGCAAGCAGTAGTAGTGCGGGCGCATGCCGCCCAAAAACAGGGCATTGCGGTTGAACAGCAAATGGTGGGCGGTGATGGTGGCGGCAGTGGGCCCATCCGCTTGGGCGACAAACTGCGCCGCCTCTTGGGTGGTGATGTGTTCCATCACGATTTTCAACTCGGGGAAATCGCGCCGCAGCGGTATGAGGTGGCGCTCGATGAATACGGCTTCGCGGTCAAACAAATCCACCGTCGAATCGGTCACCTCGCCATGCACCAACAACAGCAAGCCGTGGCGCTGCATGGCCTCCAAGGTGGCGCTGATTTTGCGCAAATCGGTCACACCCGCATCGCTGTGGGTGGTGGCCCCGGCCGGGTAGAGCTTGCAGGCCACGACACCAGCGTCTTTGGCGCGCGCGATCTCATCGGCGGGCAAAGTGTCTGTCAGGTACAGGCTCATCAGCGGGTCAAAGCAAGCGCCTTCGGGCAAAGCGGCCATGATGCGCTGGCGGTAGGCCAAAGCCAGCGCGGTGCTGGTGATGGGCGGCTTCAAGTTGGGCATCACCAGGGCACGCGCAAATTGCGCAGCGGTGTGGGCCACCACGGCTTGCAAGGCCGCGCCGTCGCGCAAATGCACATGCCAGTCGTCGGGTTGGGTGAGGGTCAGGGTGTCGGAAGTA
>CAMDLJ010000266.1 GCA_945901665.1 Bordetella parapertussis
GGGTGTGGATGTGCAGGCCTGCGCGGTGGTAGATCTCGAAGTCGGCCTCGTACTGGCTGGGCGCTGTGACCCAGATGCCGTTGGGTGCGCCGTTGAAGTGCCCCGGCCAGCGTATGCGCGCCGAAAAGCCCTGAATCGAACCGTCCAGCATCATCTTGACCAGGCCGTAACGCAGCTTGTCGGTGCTGCGCTTTTTCATCTGGTTGACATGCTCTGCGCCTTGTGTTGCGCCGTGCGTGCCATGAAAGGCCTTGAAGGCGGGCAAGATGCGCACGCAGCATTCGTCTTTTGCCAGGGCCGATTCCAGGACCGCGCAGTCGGCTTCGCTTAGGGTGTTGACCAGGTCGGTGGCGGTGGTCACGCCCTGCATCTTGGCCAGGCGCGCAAAGTTCATCATGCCGGTTTCGTCCATGGGCGACATGAGCCCGGCCGCGCCTACATGGCGCATGACCAGGTGCATGGCGGCCGGTTCTTGTAGCTCGCCGTTGGGGTGGCCTGCGCGGGGGCCATCCTTGAATTTGACGACACCTTCGACTTCGATGTCTTCGTCGATCTCGGCGATGCGCAGCATGGTGCTGTTGACGTTCATCAGGTGGCCGTTGGCGTGCGCAATCACGATGGGGCGTGTGCTGCTGGCGCGGTCCAGGTGGTCCACCGTCATGCGCTCGCCCCCAAAATAAATCGGATCAAAACCCCAGGCCAGTAAAGGCTTGTCGGCGGGTTCGCCGCTCTTTTGCATCTTTTGGTCAATCTCGATCAGGCGTTGCACCACCGCTTCCATGGAGCGCAGGCCTTTGACGGTCTGGCCCCAGGGGTTCAGGCGGTCAAACCAGCCAAGGTACTCCAGGTCCCACATGCCGCCTTCCTTCAAGTGGCAGTGGCCTTCGATCAGGCCGGGCATCAGCGTGCAGTCGGCAAAGCGGGTGTCCAGCGAGTAGTCGCCCCATTGGGCCAGCTCGGCCAGATCGCCCACGCCCAGGATGCGGCCATCGCGCACCGCCACATGGGTGGCCGAGGCCTGCATCGGGTTCATGGTGATGATTTCGCGGGCTACGTAAATGGTGGTAGGGCTCATGGCTATTTTCCTCAAAAGTAGGAACGCGTGATCAGTGATTTAGCTAATCGTTGGCAAGGGGTAAAGCGGTTGGCCCGTGTCTGATACACGGTGGCAGGCCACATGGTGGCCAGGAAAAACCTCGCGCAAGGGCGGGGGTGCGGCGTGGCAGGCATCCTCTGCAAAGGGACAGCGGCTGGCAAAACGGCAGCCTCTGGGCACGTTGAGCGGGCTGGGCGGGTCGCCTTGCAGGCGGATGCGCAGCTTGCGTTTTTGGCCGCGAGCATCCATGGAGGGCGCAGCCGACCACAGGGCCAAAGTGTAGGGGTGCAGGGGCTTGGCAAAAAGATCTTCGCGTGGGGCGCGTTCAACAAACTGCCCCAGGTACATGACGGCGATGTCATCGCACATGTGGCGGATCACGCCCAGGTCGTGCGAGATGAATAGGTAGGTCAGGCCCAGCTCTTTTTGCAGCCGTTGCATCAGGTTCAGGATCTGCGCCTGAATGGCCACGTCAAGCGCTGACACGGGTTCGTCACAGACCAGCAGTTCAGGCCGCCCGGCAAGAGCCCGCGCAAGGGCGATGCGCTGACGCTGGCCACCCGAAAACTGGTGGGGAAACAGCTGCATTTGTTCGGGGCGCAGACCGGCTTGCATGAACAGCGTGCGGGCCAAGTCGTCTCGCTCGGCGGGCGCGCCCACGTCCATCAGGTCCAGCGCATCCCGAATCGCCTGTCCAGCGCGCACCCGGGGGTTGAGCGAGGCAAACGGGTCTTGGAACACCATCTGAAAGCGTTTGCGCTGCAGCCGCAGGGCTTCGCCTTGCAGTGTGCTAATCGGGGCGTCACCCAATTGAATCTGGCCAGCGGTCACCGGTGCCAGGCGCATCACAGCCAGGGCGGTGGTGCTTTTGCCTGAGCCGCTTTCGCCAACGATTCCAAAGGTTCGGCCGCGTTCGATCTCGAAGCTCACGCCGTCGACGGCCTTGAGCAGCGTTTTGGGCTGGAGAAACCCACTTTTGAGGGGGTAGTGCACGCGCAGGTCTCGCACCTGCAGCAAGGTGTCACGCATGTTGGTTTCCTTCGGGGTAGAGCCAGCACATGACGCGGTGGCCGCTTTGTACCCAGGTGCTGGGGGGCACGGTGGTGCGGCAGCGCGGCTGCGCCTGGCTGCAGCGATCGGCAAAGGTGCAGCCGCCCTGGCGTTCGAGTAGCGAGGGCACGGTGCCCGGAATTTCTTGCAAGGGCTGGCCATGGCTTTGCGGGCTGCGGCCCGGAGCGCAGGCGATCAGTCCTTGGGTGTAGGGGTGGCAGGGGTTTGACAAAACTACATCGGTTGGGCCTTCTTCGACCATGCGGCCTGCATACATTACGGCCACGCGATTAGTCATCTCAGCTACCGCGCCCATGTCATGGGTAATCAAGAGAACTGCTGTGCCACTGCGCTCGCGCAAGTCCCTGATGAGGTCGAAAATTTGCGCTTGCACGGTCACATCCAGCGCTGTGGTGGGTTCGTCTGCAATCAGAATATCGGGTTGGCAGGCCAAGGCCATGGCGATCATGACGCGCTGGCGCATGCCACCAGAAAACTGATGGGGGTACTCGTGAACACGCCGCAAAGCGTCAGGGATGCCCACGGCTTCAAGCATTTCAACCGCCCGTGCTAGGCCATCTTTGGCATTCAAGCCCTGGTGCAAGCGCACCGATTCCGTGATCTGATCACCCACGCTGTAGGCGGGATTCAGCGAGGTCATGGGTTCCTGAAAAATCATCGAAATACGGTTGCCGCGCACACGCCGCATTTGTGCTTCGGGTAGTTGCAGAAGGTCTTGGCCATCAAACAAAATTTGACCTGAGGTGATTCGGCCAGGCGGCTGCGGAATGAGCCGCATTAAGGCAAGGGCCGTGATGCTTTTGCCGCAACCGGATTCGCCCACTAAGCCAAGCGTTTCACCGCGTTGGATGTGCAGTTGGATGTCTTCCAGTACGTGGGCGGTACCGCCTCGGGTCTGGAACTCCACGCCCAGTCCTTTCACTTCGAGCAAGGGCACCATGTCGGTCGCTGTATCAGTCATTTCAATTTTGGGGGTTATGCGAGGGACTTGTGGCTCACCGCAAATGCATTTTGGGATTCAGCGCATCGTTAAGGCCATCGCCCACCAGACTGACCGACAACACCGTCAGGAAAATTGCAGCGCCAGGCAGCGTCACGGCCCACCAGCACTCCAGAATGTGGCGGCGATTAGAGCCAATCATCATGCCCCAGCTCATTACGTTGGGGTCGGACAAACCAAGAAAACTCAGACCGGCTTCAAACAGGATGGCAACACCTACGACCAATGTGGCTGAGACAATCAATGGTGCCATGGCGTTGGGCAAGATTTCATGCCAAATCAGACGCCAGTGGCTGGCTCCCATGGTGCGGGCCGCGTTAACGTATTCGAGTCCACGCAGGCGAATAAATTCAGCCCGCGTCAGGCGGGCGGTACCAGTCCAGCTGACCATACCAATGGCGCAGATCACCACGCCCAGACCCGGTTCAAACAAGGTAACCAAGACCATGGCAAACAGCAGGGCAGGGAGTACTTGGAATAGTTCAGTCAAGCGCGATAAGAGTGCATCGATCCAACCACCAAAATAGCCCGCAAGTGCGCCAACAGTGATGCCAATAAGTACGGTAATTGCCGCCGAGCTCACACCCACCAGTAGCGTGGCGCGACCACCGATCAACATACCAGCCATGATGTCGCGCCCGAGGTAATCACTGCCTAGCCAGTAGCGGGAGTCGGTAAAGGGTTCTGTAAAGGGTAGCGCAGAGATGCCAAAAGGAGCTACGCCGTACAAGGATGGGCCGATCAGCATGATGAGCATCACCAGTAACAGCACGACCAGGCCCAGCATGGCTGCCTTGTTGCTTCGGAATACCCGCCAAGCTTCTCGCCATGGGGACAGGGCGAGCACAGCGTGTT
>CAMDLJ010000267.1 GCA_945901665.1 Bordetella parapertussis
GATGAGTTTCAAATGCTGCAAGAAAGCACCACCGCCCACGACCGATTGAAAGAGTGGAATGCACTCAAAAACCAATGGCGCCAAGCGCGTGCCAAAGGTGGCGCGGCCCAGGTTTTAAAACCACAGCAAAACGACCGCCCAGAGTTCAATCAACCCGCAGCCGCATGATGCAATCGAGCACCATGGCCCCAGTGGCCCACACCAACGGCTACGAATTCACCCAAGGCAGCGGCTACGCCTTGCCCGAATATCCATTTGTCGCCCCAGAGGAGCTCCAGGCTGACAAATTGATTCGGCACAAAGTGGTGGTGGTCGGTGCAGGCATCACCGGCTTGACCTTGGCCTGCAGCTTGGCCCAAAGCGGTGTGGCGGCAGTGGTGCTGGATGAGGACAACACCGTTGGCGTCAAGGGGGCATCGTCCAGGGGTATTTGTTACACCCAAAAATCGCTGGAAATATTCGAGCGGCTGGGCATTTACCACCGCATCCGGGCCAAGGGCATTGAATGGAGCGTGGGGCGCACTTTTGCGGGCCATGACGAGGTGTTTTCTTTTGACTTGGGCCAGCAAAGTCACTTCAACTTGAGCGAACAGCCCCCCTTCATCAATATTCAGCAGTTCTATATCGAAGGTTTCTTGGTGGAGCGCATCCAAGACCTGAACCGTGACAAAACCAAGGTCGATTTGCGCTGGCAATCCCGCGTGGTGGGGTTTTCTCAAAACGATGATGTCGCCACATTGGAAGTGGAAACGCCGCTTGGCCGCTACCACATCGAAGCAGAGCATGTGATTGACGCCACCGGTTCCCACACCCCGTTTCATGCGTGGTGCCAGTCCAGCATGGACGCCAAGCGAGGCGACGACCGCTGGTGCATAGCCGATGTGCGCTTTAAACACACACCACCGACTGAGCGCCACACCTGGATTGAAGCCCCTTTCAATGAAAACCGCGCTGTTTGGCAACACCTGATGGGCGACGCGGTGTGGCGCATCGATTACCAAATGGCCCCCAACACCGACCCCGCTGTTGCCAGCCGCGAAGATGTGGTGCGGGAGCGCTTGCAGCGGCAATTTGGCAAAGACATCGAATGCGACATCGTGTGGGTGGGCCCCTATGCCTATAAATCACAATGCCTGCACCATTTGCGCGCCGGTCATGTCTTTTTTGCCGGAGACACCGCCAAAGTGGTCAGCCCGTTTGGCGCCAGGGGAGGCAACACCGGCATTGCCGACGCCGATAACTTGGCCTGGAAAATCGCCGCAGTGGTGAAAAGTCAAGCACCGGCGCAACTGCTGCACAGCTACAACGATGAGCGACTGGAGGCGGCCCAGGTCAATGTCAAAGTGACCCAACGCACAGCGCGTTTTTTGCGACCGGCCGACGGCACAGAGCGCTTGTTTCGAAATGCTGCTATTGCCTTGGCCAAAAGCCATGCCTTTGCCAGGCCGCTGATCAACACGGGGCGCATGGCCGTGGCCAATCGCTATCAGCGCTCACGGGTATGTGCACAAAACGGCGGCATTTCGGTGCAAAACGTGTCTTTGCGCGGCCCCTTGGGCGAAAAGTTTTGTCTAAATGATCTTTTGCGCTGGGCCGATGGCCATTTGCTGCTGCTGTTGTTTGGAGATTTGACGGCCACAGACCTGAAAAGAGTTCTGCAACTCACGCCACATGCCCCGCTGCGTGCGGTTCAAGTGATCTCAGATGCGGACACAGCCCAAGCGGTGGAGCATGTGCGGGATGCCCAACAACGCCTGCGCCAAGCCTGCCATGCTGGCCAAGCCCGCTGGGCTTTGTTGCGTCCCGATGCGTACGTGGCCGCCACAGGTTCGGCGTTGAATGGCCGATGGATCCAAGCAGTGGGCAAGGCGTTGGCCATGGCCGACTGAACCTGCCTGCCAAGACCGAATTTTTCAACGATGATTCACACTTTTAAAACCACGACTGCGCTGCCATGACCACTTCATTGACCATTGATTTCGTCTCCGACATTGCCTGCCCATGGTGCGCCGTGGGTTTGGGTGCTTTAGAGCAAGCCCTGAAACGGCTGGAAGGCGAGGTGTCTGCTGAACTGCGCTTTCAGCCTTTCGAACTCAACCCCCAAATGGGGCCCGGTGGCCAAGATTTGGGCGAGCACCTGACAGAAAAATACGGATCAACCCCGGAGAAACAAGCGCAAATTCGCGACATGATCAGCCAACGCGGACAAGAGGTTGGTTTTACTTTTCACCCGGATGGGCGCGGTCGGGTGTACAACACCTTCGATGCGCACCGCTTGCTGCATTGGGCAGGGCAAACCGGTCCAGCAGGGTCGCAACATGCACTGAAAAAAGCCTTTTTGGCGTCTTATCAAGGCCGCGCTGAAGCGATCGAGCAACACGAGGTGATGCTCGCCGCCGTACAAGAGGCCGGCTTGGATGTGGCGCAAGCACGCGCCATCTTGGAAAGCGACACCTTTGCGCAAGAGGTCAAAGACACCGAGCAGTTGTACATGCAGGCAGGCATTCGGTCGGTGCCGGCCATCATCATCAATCAAAAGCACCTCATTTCGGGGGGGCAACCCACCGAGGTCTTTGAACAAGCCTTGCGACAAATCGCACAACAAGAAGCCACCGCCTGAAGCGCACAAGCGGCCGTGCCGGACTTCGCCAGGCCGGCGCTCCCTGCCCGTTAAAATCAGGCATCCTTTATGCCTCTCGACACGCCCACTTTGGGCCGTGAACACCCAAGCCCCCTATGAGCAACGCCCCCGCGCAACCCGGCTTAGACAGCCTGTCCAAATCTTTTGAACCCGCTGCCCTGGAGGCCCACTGGGGCCCAGAGTGGGAAAAGCGCGGTTACGGCGTGGCGGGTTTTCGCGGCACGGGTCAACCGCAAGCAGAACAACCGGCATTTGCCATTCAACTGCCGCCACCCAACGTGACGGGTACGCTGCACATGGGTCATGCGTTCAACCAGACCATCATGGACAGCTTGACGCGCTACCACCGCATGAAGGGCTTCAACACGGTGTGGGTGCCCGGCACCGACCATGCGGGCATTGCCACCCAAATCGTGGTGGAGCGTCAACTGCAAGCGCAGGGCATCAGCCGCCATGACATGGGGCCCACGCCCGATGTGGCACGCAAAAACTTCATCACCAAGGTGTGGGAGTGGAAAGAGCAATCGGGCAACACCATCACCCAACAAATGCGCCGCATGGGCGACAGCGTGGACTGGAGCCGCGAATACTTCACCATGGACAACAAGTTGTCACCCGTGGTCACCGACACCTTCGTCAAGCTCTACCAACAAGGTTTGATTTACCGTGGCAAGCGCTTGGTCAATTGGGACCCGGTGCTGATGAGCGCCGTTTCGGACTTGGAAGTGGAAGCCACCGAATCCGATGGCCATATGCACTACATCTGCTACCCGTTTGCCAAAGGACCGCAGCTGATCGACGGCGTGATGCAAAAAGGCATGACGATTGCCACCACCCGCCCCGAGACCATGATGGCCGATGGCGCTTTGGCGGTGCATCCTGAAGACGAACGCTACAAACATCTTTTAGGCCAGATGGTGGACCTGCCTTTGTGCGACCGCCAAATCCCCATCATTGCCGATGATTTTGTGGACCGCGAATTCGGCTCGGGTTGCGTGAAGATCACCGGCGCCCACGATTTCAACGACTACGCTTGTGCACAGCGCCACAACCTGCCGCTGATCACCATCTTCACTTTGGACGCCAAGGTCAACGAGAACGGCCCGGCTGCCTACCAAGGCCTGGACCGTTTTGCCGCCCGCAAAGCGGTAAACGCCGATTTACAAGCCCTAGGTTTGATGCTGGAGATCAAACCGCACAAAATGATGCTGCCCATCTGCGCTCGCACCGGCCAAGTGGTGGAGCCCATGTTGACCGACCAGTGGTTTGTCGCCATGAACCAAGTCAGCCCGCAAGACCCCACCGGCAAAAGCATTGCGCAAAAAGCCATCGACGCGGTGCAGTCGGGCGA
>CAMDLJ010000268.1 GCA_945901665.1 Bordetella parapertussis
GCCCTCCAAGCCGGGGTGTTGCCCACGCGCAGCGCGGCGCGCACTTTCCAGGCGAGCATGTCATCGGTCAAGTCGTGGTCGCTGCGCGCTTGCTCATAGGCTTTGAGGGCATCGCCATCCAGGCGCATGGCCAACTGGCGACCGATGGCGCCCCACACCCAGTGGCGCTCCTCCGTGGTGAGGTGGATGGACCAGGTGCGGTGCATCAATTTGTAGGCCTCGTCGGGGTCACTGCTGGCCAGCTTGACCAAGGCCAGCACCACCAACTCTTGCACTGCATTGCGCGGATGCGCATGGTGTTGGTTTAAAAACTTGCCCGGTTGGGCTTGCAAGTCCCTTAAAGCATTGAGCTGTTTGGGGGCCACCAACTGCACGGCATTGCGCGCGGTCACGGGGCGGTTGTTTTCCACTGCCAAGCGCGCTTTCCGCCACACCTCCAGCGGTTTGATTTTGCGCTCTTCCAGCAACCGCTCCGCAGCCAGCGTGCAACCGTCATCGGCTTGCAGCATCGAGCGCCACAGACCCAGCACCTCTTTGACACTGTCGGGGCTAAACCCCGCTGGGTTTTTTTGATGGCTCAGCACCAGCTCATAGCACCGCAGCTCGCGGTCGTCGCGCATGCGGTAGTGGGATTGTTCGGCTTCAAAAGTCGCCCAATCGCGCCGATTGCCCAACAGCATCAGCCAGTCATTGCGCAAACGGTCTTCTTGGTAGGTGCCTGCGTAGCGGCTGAGGAACTGGCGCACCTCGCTGGTCGAGGCCTCGTCCAAGCGGGCGCGCAACTCCCAATAGGCGGCCCAAGGTTCCAGCACGTGGCCGCGAACTTGGGGCAGCAAGCTGCTCAAGCGCCGGCGGTCATTGCGTTTGAAGGCGTCGGCCATCTCCAGCAAGGCGGCCTGCGCTGGGCCCTCGTTCATGGCCCCAGCTTGTGCGTGGGCTGCGGGCGCGAATGGTGTCGACAGGGTCAACCCCATAAACAATGACACAATGAAAGTCTTGAACATATCTGGATTATCGGTGGCTTGACCAATTGGCATGGGCGTTGTGAACAACCCTTGCCACCCAAGGGCCGCTCACAATGCAATGGACAAAAAATCTCTGCGCCAAAACCTGCTTGAGCAACGCTTGAACTTGCCCGATCGGCAATTGCGCTGCGACATGTTGCAGCAGGTCATGCGCATTTGGTTGGTGGGGCGACCCGATGTGGTCATTGGCGCTTACTGGCCCATCAAAGGGGAGTTCGACCCACTGCCTGCTTTGCACCGCTGGAAAGAGGACGGTGAATTGCTCGATCAGCCCCAACCCCGGCGCATTGGTTTGCCAGTGATTGACAAGCAAACCAAAACCCTGACCTTCCACGCTTGGTACCCGGGTTGTCCGATGGAAGAGGACGCCTACAACATCCCCAAACCCAAAGACACCGAGGTGGTGGTGCCTACCTTGTTGTTTGTGCCTTGCTTGGGTTATGGCCCCGGGGGTTATCGTTTGGGCTATGGTGGCGGCTTTTACGACCGCACCTTGGCCCAACTCCAACCCAAGCCCCACACCGTGGGCCTGGGCTTCACCCAGGGCTTTGTGGCTGACCTTGAACCCGAAAGCCATGACATGCCACTGGACGCCATCCTCAACGACAACGGCGTGGTGTGGCCGGTGGGGTGAAGGCGCATGGCCCGCCCCAAATCTGCCAACCACGACCTCAAACGAGAGGAG
Source organism: Bordetella parapertussis (assembly GCA_945901665.1). The sequence continues at coordinate 1,711 of CAMDLJ010000268.1, forward strand.
ATTTTGGACATTGCTGCGCAGTGCTTTGCCCAGTCCTCATACCCTGCGGCGAGCATGAACGACATTGCCACGGCCGGTGGCACTTCGAAGGCGCGGCTTTATCACTATTACGACAGCAAGCAAGCCATTTTGTTTGACCTGCTGGACCGCTACACCTTGCGTTTGTTGGGCCTGATAGGCGAGACCGAAGCGGCGGCCCAGCGGCGCAACCTGGATGAACGCGCCGCTTTGCATGAGTTGGTGCGGCGCTTTTTGCAAGAGTACGAAAACTCAGCCACCCGCCATGTGGCCTTGGTCAACCAGACCCAATTTTTGAGCGATGAGCAACGCGCGCTCATTGTGGGTCGCCAGCGCGATGTGGTGGCCGCATTCACCCGCTTTATCAAGCGCGCTTATCCGCAGCGCATCCACCCCGGCAACCAAACCGCCTTGACCATGATGCTGTTTGGCATGATCAATTGGACCTTCACCTGGCTGCGCCCCGGTGGGCCCATGAGCTACGCCGCCTTTGCCAATGAGGTGATCGCCACCTTGGAACACGGCTTTGAGCCTTCCGCCAAAACCGACTGAAGCCACAACGCTGGCTACAATTTTTTCAGACCCGATTCGCAACGACACACCAAAACCAGGAGACAACATGTCCAAAGCCTTTGCCAGCCAAGCCGATTTGGCTGATAAAAAAATCACCTTTGAGCAACTCAGCGCCCATTGCTGGGCCTACACCGCCGAGGGCGACCCCAATTCAGGCGTGGTGATTGGTGAACGCAGCATTTTGGTCAGCGATGCCACCGCCACCCCGGCCATGGCGCGGGACTTGATCGCCAAGATCCGCACCGTCAGCGACAAGCCGATTCAGTATGTGCTGCTGACCCATTACCACGCGGTGCGGGTGCTGGGGGCCAGCGCCTTCAAGGCCGAGGGGGCCAGCGACATCATTGCCAGCCAGGGCACTTATGAGTTGATCGTTGAGCGCGGTGCCGCCGACATGAAAAGCGAGATGGAGCGCTTCCCGCGTTTGTTTCGCGGTGCCGACAGCGTGCCAGGGCTGACCTGGCCGACCTTGATCGTGGGCGACGGCAAACCCGGTCGCCAAGGCAACTTGAAGATTGACTTGGGCGGTGTGGTGGTAGAAATTTGGCACCCGGGCCCCGGCCACACGCGGGGTGACACCATCGCATGGGTCGAGTCGGAAAAGGTGTTGTTCAGTGGCGACTTGGTGGAGTACGAGGCCGGTGTGTACACGGGTGACGCCCAGTTAGAGGAGTGGCCCGCCACCTTAGAGGCCTTGCGGGCTTTGCAAGCCACGGCCATCGTGCCAGGTCGTGGTGAGGCGATGAAGGGTGCCGCCAACGTGGACAAGGCCTTGGACTACACCAAGCGTTGGGTTGAAATTCTTTATCGCTGTGGAAAAGAGGCGGTGGTGCAAAAACTCGACTTGAAAGGCGCCATGGCCCACACCCGAACGCAGATGGACCCGGTCTTTGGCCATGTCTTCATCTACGAGCACTGCCTGCCGTTTGATGTGAGCCGTGCGTTTGACGAGGCCAGCGGCATCAAAAATCCGCGCATCTGGACTGCCGAGCGCGACCAAGAGATGTGGGCGTCGCTGCAAAACTGACCGTTACCCGGGCTTGCGCTCCATCAAGGCGCGCAAATCGCGCCCATAACTTTGCATTTGCTTGACCGCGCGCTCGCGTTGCGCGGGTGTGGTGGCGTTGTGCAGGCTGGCCACCGAAGCGCAATTGGCTTTGCTCAAGTCTTGGCGGTATTGGTGCAGCATGGGGTCGGGGGTCACCCGCGTGCGCTCAATCAGTTGCCGCCACTCTTGGGCAAAGGCATCGGCATTTTTAGGTTGGGTGCTGAGTTTGCGCAAGGTGTCCACGCTGTCGGCTTGGCGACGCAGTCGCAACAAGTAGCTCATGCGCGGATCGAAGCCAGAGTTTTTGGCCAACTGACGAAGCAATTGTTTTTGGTTGCTGTCCAAGCGGCCGTAAAACTTCTCGGCCTGCTCGACACCTTTGTCGGTGCGGGTGTCGAGCAACTCATCGGGTGTCCCCGTCAGCCACTCTTTGCGCCAATCGCGGTTTTTTTTGTTGTACTGCTTTTGCAGTTGCTCGACTTGGGCGGCGTCGATGGTCAGCAGCAAGCGAACGGCTCGGGGCTCTAATTCTTTTGCCACGTTGTCCAAGCTGTCCAGGGCTTCGTCGTACAGCGCACACACTTCATCGGCCTGAATGTTGCGCGCGGCCAAGGTTTGGGCGCGCTCCAGCCAGGTGATGTA
>CAMDLJ010000269.1 GCA_945901665.1 Bordetella parapertussis
CCACTGCTGTTTTTTTAAGCCTGCGTCTGCAACGCCCTTTGTTGTTAGAGGGTGAGCCGGGCGTGGGCAAGACTGAACTGGCCAAAGCCTTGTCCCTGGTGTTGCATCGACCCTTGTTGCGCCTGCAATGCTATGACGGCATGGAGCAGAGAGAGGCACTGTATGAATGGAATCACGCTGCACAGTTGTTGCACATGCGGGCGGCCCAAGACCGCGCAAAGGTGGATGACGTTGAGCGTGAGTTGTACCAATCCAAATACCTGATTCGCAGGCCTCTTTTGCAAGCATTGCAGACCCCTGCACCTGGTGCGGTCTTGTTGATCGACGAAATTGACCGTGCCGATGAGCCCTTTGAAGCCTTTTTGCTGGAATATTTGGGTGAGTATCAGGTGACCATACCCGAGCTGGGAACGATCACCGCCGACAGCACGCCTGTCACCATCTTGACCAGCAACCGCACGCGTGACTTGCACGATGCCGTCAAAAGACGTTGTCTCTACCATTGGATGGACTACCCTGAAAGAGATCAAGAGTTGGCCATTCTGCGCGCCAAGGTGCCTCAAGCCAGCGATATGCTGGCCGCACAAGTCGCCCTGTTTGTCTCGAGGCTGCGCGGCCAACCTTTTTCAAATGCTTTTCAACGCGGCCCAGGTATTGCCGAAAGCGTGGAGTGGGCCAAGGCTTTGGTGGCCCTGGACACCTTGCAACTGGACCCCGAGGTGGTTCACGACACCGCAGGCATCTTGTTCAAACAGCGTGAAGACATTGCTGCTTTGCAACCCATGATCACTGATTTATTGGCCCCCGAAGCTGCCAGCTAACAGTTAAACGGTGCCGTTTCATGCAACTCGGTGACGCCAGAACCGGCAAATTGGCCGACAACATTGCCGCCTTTGGGAGGGCGCTCAGACGTGCTGGCGTGCCGATGGACAGCTCGCGCATTGCGTTGGCACAAAAGGCGGCCATGGAGACAGGCCTTGACCGCAAAGATGATTTAGCGGCGGCGCTGGAATGCGTCTTGATTGGCCAAGAGAAAGACCGAACTGTATTTGCCCAAATGTTCGAGGCTTTTTTTCGAAATCCCGAATTGGCCCATAAGTTATTGGCGCAAATGCTCCCCCAAGCCCAAGAATCCGCCAAAGCGACTGTACCCAGGCGCGCCAGGGTACAAGAGGCATTGAGAGCGGTGGCACAGGCCAAAAATCGCCCTCCCGCAAATGATGAAGAGGTTGAGTTAGATGCGGCCATGAGTGCCAGTCAAGCCATCCGCTTGCACCATGCCGACTTCCAAAGCTTGAACGCCAGTGAGTACCGATTGGTAGAGCAACTGGCCAGATCGATTCCTTTGGCATTGCCCCACATCAAGGGTCGACGCACCCAAGCCGGTTCCTTGGGACATCGATTGGATTGGACGCGTGCCATGCGAGATGCGGCGCGCCAAGGTGGCGAGTTGATCCGCTTGCCGCTTCTACAGCGCCGCAAACAGCATTTGCCATTGTTGATTTTGATTGATGTTTCGGGCTCGATGGAACGCTACGCTCGCTTGATGATGGCTTTTTTACATCAGTCCACCCGGCAAGTTCCCCGCAGTGTCTTTGCTTTTGGCACCGAGTTAACGGACCTGACCGGCCCATTTCGGATGGCAGATACCGATGACATGCTTTTGGCCGTCAGTGAAAAAATTTCTGATTTCGCAGGTGGCACCCGCCTGGGCATGTCCTTGGGTCAGCTTCGGGCCCACCATCAGCGACAATTGACGGGTCGCAGAACAATTGTTCTGCTGATCACTGATGGTTTGGACACAGGGTCAACCAGTGACTTGTCGCAAGAATTGGCCTGGCTCAAAAGGCACTGTCGCAAATTGCTATGGCTCAACCCTTTGCTTCGCTTTGATGGGTATGCACCGATCGCCAGCGGTGCGCAAGTGTTGAATCGCCATGCGGACGGCATGGTTGCCATTCACAACATGGCAAGGCTGCAAGACTTGGCCCAAGCCATCATGCGTTTACTGAAAACTTGACAGATTGGATATCGAACATGGACATGCAAGGCACCCGCCAACTCTCAGCCACCCAGGATCAAGCCTGGGCGGCATTGAACAATCCAGACATTCTCAAAGCTTGCATACCCGGGTGCGAAAAATTTGAGTTGACTGAAGAGAACTGTTACAACGTTGGGGTGGCTCTGCGCATTGGACCCGTGGCCGCCAAATTCAGTGGAACCGTCAAGTTGATGGACATACAACCGCCACACTCCTACGCATTGCAATTTGAGGCACAAGGCGGGGTTGCCGGCTTTGGAAAAGGCGAGTCCAAAGTCAACCTCACCCCCATCCCAGATGGCTGCGAATTGAGCTATACCGTTCATTCAAAAGTGGGTGGAAAAATTGCGCAGTTAGGTCAGCGCTTGATCGATGGCGCGGCCAAATCCTTGGCCGAGGATTTTTTCAAGCGCTTTGAAGAGGAGTTGCAGAAATCAAACGCCGCACAAGCGCCAGGCGATTCAAGCTCGGAACAACCCTCCACACCTCCCGCCAACCCCACATCTCGCTGGCTGTGGCTGGCCGCCGCCGTTTTGGCCGGCGCCTTGGTCTGGTCATTGATGCGGTCTTGATGTCAGACCCCCAACCCAAAGGCCGCTGACATGGAAAACTTGGATGTGATGGTGTTGCGCAGCTTGCGCGATTGGCGAATTCAAGGCCACCGCGCGCTGTTGGCCACCGTGGTTCGAACCTGGGGGTCCTCACCCCGTCCCGTGGGGTCCATCATGGCCTTGTGCGACAACGGCTCGGTGGTCGGTTCCGTTTCGGGTGGCTGTATCGAAGATGATTTGATTTATCGATTCACCCAGGCTTATGCCCAGAAGGGCTTACCCACCGCTGAGCCGGCTCAAATTCCGTCAGGGCCACCACAAAGCATCAAATACGGCATCTCTGCAGATGAGGCCCACCGTTTTGGGCTGCCCTGTGGTGGAACGCTGGAACTGCTGCTCGAATTTGATCCTGACGCCCAATTGCTGCAAACCTTGGTTCAAGCCTTGGAGCAGGGGCAACTGATGCAACGCACCACTTTTTTGGCAACCGGTCAGGTTCACATTGAAGCCTCTGCCCTGCCCAGCGATTTGCATTTGGACAGTGAGAAATTAATCAACACCTTTGGACCAGAATACAGAATGCTGCTCATAGGAGCTGGGCAGTTGACAGAATATTTGGCAACCATGGCTTTGTTCAATGGCTTTGCCGTCACGGTGTGTGACCCCAGGGACGAATACAGTGGGGCTTGGTCCGTCTCAGGTGTGACGCTGACCAAAGAAATGCCAGATGATGTGGTGTTGAGTTTCCACCCTGATCGGCGCAGTTGTGTGATTGCGCTGACCCACGACCCCAAGCTGGACGATCTGGCCCTGCTAGAAGCCTTGGAGTCGGACGCTTTTTACATTGGCGCCATTGGTTCACGCCGAAACAACTTGGCACGGCACGAAAGAATGCAAGAACACATGGGACTCACAGAACCGCAGTTGAAGCGCTTGCGTGGCCCCATCGGTGTCTACATTGGCAGCAAAACGCCAGCAGAAATTGCAGTCAGCATCATGGCCGAGGTATTGGCTGTGAAAAATGCGGTTCACCTGCCACGCGATATGGATGTGGCCCATGCCAAGAATATCCACGACATCCCGCCCAATGACCCAGGCGCCATCATTTGCCACATGGGATCTCGCGAATAACTTCTGTCCGAGCCTTTGATTAAAATTATGGCAACATACCACTTGATTCATCACTTCGCCATCATTTTCAGGATCTCCACATGAAACGAACATTTTTTAAATACATTTCCATTTTTGTTTTGACATCGGTCGGCCTCGCAGGCCCGGCTTTGGCCCAAACCAAATCAAAACTCACCCAAATTTTGGAGCGCGGAACCTTGCGGGTGGGCACCACCGGTGATTTCAACCCCATGTCCTTCAAAGACACCAGCAC
>CAMDLJ010000270.1 GCA_945901665.1 Bordetella parapertussis
ATTGCAGTTGACCACCCACACCAGGTTGTCCAAGCCTTCACGGGCGGCCAATGTCAGTGCACTCATGGACTCGGGCTCGTCCATCTCGCCGTCGCCAAACACGCCCCACACCTTGCGCTCACCACCGGTAAGCAATTGGCGGTGCGCCATGTAACGCATGAAGCGCGCGTGGTAGATGGAGCTGATCGGGCCAATGCCCATGGAGCCGGTGGGGAACTGCCAAACATCGGGCATCAGGTAGGGGTGCGGGTAGCTCGACAAACCCCGCGCGCCCTCCCCCGTGCGGGCGTGCGGGGCACAAATTTCTTGCCGGTAATGCAGCAAATCGGCTTCCTCCAAACGGCCCTCTAAAAATGCACGGGCATACACCCCGGGTGCGCTGTGGGGCTGAAAAAACACCAGGTCCCCCAAGTCGGCGTCGCTGCGGGCGCGAAAGAAATGGTTGAAGCCGGTCTCAAACAAATCGGCCGCGCTGGCGTAACTGGCGATGTGTCCACCGAGCTCGCCATAAGCCTGGTTGGCCCGCACCACCATGGCCAAGGCGTTCCAGCGCATGTAAGAGGCCAAGCGCTCTTCCATGGCCAAATCACCTGGAAACACCGGTTGGCGATCGACCGGAATGGTGTTGACATAGGGCGTCACCAAATCCGGTTGCCAGCCAATGCGCTCAGCGCGCGCCAACTGCGCCAACTCATCCAAAATAAATCGCGCACGCTCTGCCCCATGGGTTTGGACCAGGGCACTGAAGGCGTCGCGCCACTCGGCGGTTTCGCAGGGATCGGAATCTCCCGCGCTCGCGGACCAAGGGCTCATGTGGAGGGGAATGGATGCATTCATGCACCAGATATTAGGCCCAAGGGCACAAAATTTTATGTTTAATTGAGGGTTTTAGGCATAAATAGCGGCATTTAATGCTTTTATTTTTGTATTATTCAGCACATGAAGCTAGACACAACCGATTTGCGCATACTCGCCGAACTGCAAACCAATGGTGCTTTGTCCAACGTCGAGTTGGCACGCCGGGTGCATTTGTCCCCCTCGCCGTGTTTGGCACGGGTCAAGGCCTTGGAGAACAACGGCGTGATCAACCGCTATGTGGCTCTGGCCAACGCGGCAGCGCTGGGCTTGGGGCTGAATGTGTTCATCAGCATCAGCCTGAAAGAACAAAGCAAAGCCGCTTTGGCCGAGTTTGAGCAGCGCATCGCTGAACACGATGAAGTGATGGAGTGCTACCTGATGACGGGCGACTCTGACTACCTGATGCGCGTGGCCTTGCCAGACATCGCTGCGCTGGAAAAGTTCATCCTGGAGCAACTGACGCCAATCTCTGGCATCGAGAAAATCCGCTCCAGCTTTGCCCTCAAACAAGTGCGCTACAAAACCGCTTTGCCGCTGCCGGTGGCTTAAAGCCCTGGGCGGCGGGTGAAGAAACGCCGATTCACAAATCCAGCGTCAGCTCTGCGCCTTTGCAGCCCGAGCAGCAAATCATCATGGTTTTGTTTTGCGCTTGTTCATTGGGCGTGAGGATCAGGTCTTTGTGGTCCACCTCGCCACTGATGACACGGGTTTCACAAGCGCCGCACACCCCTTCCATGCACGAGTAAGAAACACTCACGCCGTTGTCAAGCAAGGTGTCCAAGATGCTGACCCCAGGGGCCACACTGAAGCTGCGGGCGCTGCGGGCCAAGTGGACCTGAAAGCCACCCGCCGGCGGGGCTGCCGGTGCCGCCGAAAAATGTTCCCAATGCACCTGCTCAGGGGGCCGTTGGCTGGCGGCGGCTTGATACGCCGCCAACATGGGGGTTGGGCCACAAGCGTAAAAATGGGCGTCAGCCGGTGCGGCGTTGACGATGGTGGCCAGGTCCAGCATTTTGCCGCCAGGCTCTTGGTCAAAATTCAGATGCAATTGGCCCAAACCCCCAGAAGCAGCTTGCAAATCTTGCAAATGGGTGACGAAGGCAGCCCGCGCACGGGTGCGGGCGCTGTAGTGCATCACCCACGGGGTTTGGCGCTGGTTGAGTTGCGCTGCCATGGCGACCAATGGGGTGACACCAATGCCACCCGCGATCAAGACCACCGGGGATGGGCTGTCAACCAGGGCAAAGTGGTTGCGTGGGGCCTGCACCTGCACGCGGTCACCCACTTTGAGTTGTTGGTGGATCCAGACCGACCCACCCCGGCTTTGCGGGTCTTTTTGCACCGCCACCCAGTAGCGGTGGGTCTCGCCCGGCGCATTCAGCAAGGAATAACTGCGCGTCAGGCCTTGGGGCAACACCAGGTCAATGTGGGCACCGGCACTGGCCGGGGGCAAAGGCGACAGGTCGGGGGCGCGCAGGTCGTAGGCGTGGACACCTTCGGCCTCCCAGGTGACCGATTTGACAAAAAGTTCAAGCATAGGAATAAGGATAACAAGCCCGCCCCTGACACAGGGCACGGGCAAATAAAAACAACTGTGGAAGCAGGTCTGTTCAGCCCGCTTTGACAGCAGGCGCCACCGAGCGCAACCAACGGGTGGCGGCCTGGCGGGTGATCAAGGGCTTGGCCGCGGCCAAAAAGGTCTGGGTGTGGGCCCAGCCCATGTGCACCTTGAAGGCCTCTTCGCTGGCATACACCTCGTAGAGCAAAATTTTGCTGGGGTCTTCCATGCCACGCACCACATCAAATTGGTAGCAACCGGCTTCGTTGGCCACCGAGGCATGGGCATTGATGTCGATCAAGCGGTTGAACTCGTCGAGGCACTCGGGCTTGACATCGAACTCCACCACCAAAACAAATTTATTCACGTTGCATTTCCTCGTTGGATTGAAATGTTTTAACCGGCGTGGACCACGAAGTCCATCGCCACCAAGGCCTCACGGGGTAATTCTGACACCCCGACCCATGATCGCGTGGGCAGGTGGGGCGCCTCAAAAAACCCCGCATAAACCTTTTCGAATCTGGCCCCAAACCGGTTCATTTGGCGCAGATGCACGGTCACAGCCACCACCTGTTGGCGCGACAGGCCTTGGGCTGACAGCAGCTGGTCGAGGTTGCGCATGATTTGGCGCGACTGCTCTTCCACCGACTCGGCCAAGGCTTTGCCGGGGTTTTCCAAGTCAAGGGGCAACACCCCGTTGACCCAGGCCAAGCCAGCGGCACTGACCAGGGCAGCACCCACCGGGGCACCCGGCACATCCCTGTGGGGAACAACTTTGCGGTTCATGATCTGGCGTCTCCGGTTTTTTTATTTGGCGCTGGCATGGGCCATGGATTGCAATATGTCGCGCACCTTTTTCTCCACAGCGCGTTCGCGCTCGAGTGGAGGCAAATGGTCAAACTCCACAAAGCACAGCGCCGCCTCACGGCCAAATTGGGCCAGGCGTTGCGGGTCATCCAAGTCCACATCGGCCGGCACGCGCATGACCACCTCGTGGGCATAGGTGCTCACCGGCTGGTCGGTGGTCAAGCGCGGTTGCACCGGCACCTGGCCCTGGGCCGTGGTGCGGATGGCGTTGGCCAACAAACGGCGAAACAGCACCACACCACGGTCGGTGCTGCCCAGGTGTTCGGCTTTGCGGTTGGCCACCGCGCCTTGGGTGACCACGGCATCAAAATCGCCGGGCTCGCGCTGGCGCTCGGCATGCGGCCGGTCTTGGGTTTGGCCAATGAACGGAATTTGGTCGACGCCAAAATCATCCCGGGTCATTTTGCGCACACCCGCGTTGTAGCTGTTGAGGTGGGCAAAGCCCATGTAAAACGAGTTGTGGTCGTCCACCGCCACCGCCCAACGGGTCAAGAACGGGCGCAGGCCCACGCTCTCTGAATCCACGCGATTGGCCCCATTGGGAAACTGGCCCATATTGGGCAAGATGATGTCGCTGGACCGCACAAACACATAGTCACCCACCTTGCGCGTGGCCATGGACAAAAAGCCCAGCGGCGTTTCTGGGAAATCCAGTTGCGGCAGCACCTTGAATGC
>CAMDLJ010000271.1 GCA_945901665.1 Bordetella parapertussis
GACAAAAAAGGCTGAAGCACCGGTAGAGTGCATATAGCGAATCAACCAACCCCAAGGCACATCGCGCATGATGTATTCCACCGAGGCGAATGCCAGCGCCGCATCGGGTTTGTAGTGCATGACCAAGAAAATGCCGGTGACAATTTGGATCACCAGTACAAACAAGGCCAAAGAGCCAAAAAAGTACCAGAAGTTGAAATTTTTGGGCGCGTAGTATTCGCTCAAATGCTCTTTGTAGAGCTTGGATGCAGGGAAGCGGTTGTCCACCCAGTTGAGCAACTTGTCGCCCACGCTGGCGTTGGGAGAGATTTCTTTGAATTCAGCCATGTTGATTCCTGTCAGGCTTTTTTGTCTTCGCCGATGATCAGCCGAGAGTCGGACAAATACATGTGCGGGGGCACTTCCAGATTGTCTGGGGCCGGTTTGTTTTTGAACACGCGGCCGGCCATGTCGAAGGTGGAGCCGTGGCAAGGGCACAAAAAGCCACCCGCCCAGTCATCGGGCAATGAAGGCTGTGCGCCCTCTTGAAACTTGTCAGACGGTGAGCACCCCAGGTGCGAGCAAATGCCCACGCCGACAAAAAACTCCGGCTTGATCGAGCGCGCTTGGTTGCGGGCGTACTCGGGGGTCAGGTCGGCGGGGTTGCGCTCAGACTTGGGATCGGCCAGTTGGGCCTCGGTCTTTTTGAGGGAATCCAACTGCTCGGGCGTGCGGCGCACGATCCACACGGGTTTGCCACGCCACTCCACAGTGAGCTTTTCGCCGGGCTTGATGGCGCTGATGTCCACTTCCACCGCTGCGCCGGCAGCCTTGGCTTTCTCAGAGGGCTGAAAAGTGCTGACAAACGGAACGGCTGTGGCGATGCCGCCGACTGCACCAGCGCAACCAGAGGCGATGAGCCAGGTGCGCTTGCTGGTGTCCAAACGGGTGTCACTCATGAAAATCCTCGAACTTACGTCGCTTGTTGGGTCAACCGTTGATTGTAACTGAGCCACAAACCACCCAACTGACGCCGCCCTGTCAGCGCAGTCAGGGTCCGTCCTGAAGCGGACTATTATTGAGTACTTAATAACTCATTAAAGGTGCCGCATGTTGCAAGAATTCAAGGCCTTTGCCGTCAGGGGCAATGTGATCGATTTGGCCGTGGGGGTCATCATTGGTGGGGCGTTTGGCAAGATCGTTGACTCCATGGTCGGCGATCTGATCATGCCCATGGTGTCGGCCTTGATCGGCCGGCTCGACTTTTCCAACCTGTTCATCGCCTTGGGCGCTGTCCCGGCCGGCACCGGCAGCACCTTAGACGCCTTGCGCAAAGCGGGCGTACCGGTGCTGGCCTATGGCAGTTTTCTCACGGTGGCGGTCAATTTTGTGCTGCTGGCCTTCATCATTTTCATGTTGATCCGTCAAATCAATCGGCTCAAAGGTGAGCACTCGCCCCCCGAAACCCCTGCCGTGCCAAATGACCCACCCGAGGAAGTGCTGCTTCTGCGCCAGATCCGCGATAACCTGCAAAACAAGGTCTGAGGGTCACACCACCCGGGCTGACAAGGTTCTGGCCATGGCCAGCGCGGCCAACAGGCTGGATGGGTCGGCCACGCCCTGCCCGGCGATGTCGCAGGCCGTGCCGTGGTCGGGGCTGGTGCGCACAAACGGCAGCCCCAGCGTGACATTCACCCCATGGGCCAGGCCCATGTATTTCACCGGGATCAAACCCTGGTCGTGGTACATGGCCACCACCGCGTCAATGGCATTGGGCTGCCCATGGCTGGCGCGGGCACGCATGAACACCGTGTCTGGCGGGTAGGGTCCGCTGGCGTCAATGCCCAAAGACCGCGCCAACTCCAAAGCCGGCTCGAGAATGTCAATTTCTTCACGCCCCATCAAGCCCCCCTCTCCCGCATGCGGGTTCAGCCCTGCCAAGGCCAGCCGGGGCGGCCCGCCGAGGGGATTGCGCAAACTGGCGTGTGCAATGCGCAGGGTTTGCAACACGTTGTCCACCGTGACCGCATCTATGGCTTGGCGCAATGAAACATGGATGCTCACCAGCACCGTGCGCAACTCTGTATTGGCCAACATCATGCGCACCGGCAACTGGTCCAGCGGCACGCCCAGGTGGCTGGCCGCCAACGACTGCAACAACTCGGTGTGGCCCGGAAAGCTTTCGCCCGCAGCGGCCAAAGCCGTTTTGTTCAATGGCGCAGTGACCACAGCCTGGACCTGCGCGTTGAGTGCCGCTTGCGCTGCAGCGCGCACGCTATCGGCAGCCAAACGCCCAGTGGCGGCGCTCACCTGACCCCATGGGGGGATGTCCCTTTGCGCACCCACCTGCCAGACAGGGATCACCCCTTGGGGCATGGTCATGGCCTGGCTCAAATCGGAAACCACGGTCACGCTGAGCTTTTGTTCCCATTTCAAAAAATTCAGCGTGTGCCGCATGATGCGGGCATCACCAAAAACCACGCAGCCACGCGCAGCGCTGGGGTGTGCGAAAGCTTTGGCGATGATCTCAGGGCCAATGCCCGCCGCATCGCCCAGGGTGATGGCCACAGGCCGTTGCTCAGGCATGGTATACTCTCAGGCTGGGTTGTCAATGTCAATGAAGCGGTGGGTCAAGCCCAACTGCGCGGCCACATGGGCTGCAACGGCGGGCGCACCATAGCGCTCGGTGGCATGGTGACCACAGGCAAAAAATGCCACCCCGGTTTCACGTGCCAAGTGGGCCTGGGGCTCAGAAATTTCGCCGGTCACAAAGGCATCTGCGCCAGCGGCAATCGCCGCCTCAAAATAAGACTGCGCCCCGCCACTGCACCAAGCCACACGCCGGATGGGCCGCGACACATCACCGGCCCCCACCCACACCGCTTCACGGCCCAAAAAATGTTGCAAGTGCGCCGCCAAAGCTTGGGCGTTGGGCCACTCATTGCCATCGATGGCTTGACCCAGGCAGCCCAATTGCTGCTCGCCAAAATTTGTGTCCGTGCGCCAACCCAAACGCTGCCCCAATTGGGCGTTGTTGCCCCACTCGGGGTGGGCGTCCAGCGGCAAGTGGTAGGCCAGCAAACTGATGTCATGGGCCAACAACAAGCGCAAGCGCTGCTTCATCCACCCGGTCACCGTGCCCTCTTGCCCGCGCCAAAACAAACCGTGGTGCACCAATATGGCATCGGCCTTGGCTTCGATGGCTGCTTCGATCAAGGCCTTGGATGCGGTCACACCAGAGATCAACACATCGACTTGCGCCTTGCCCTCGACTTGCAAACCATTGGGCCCGTAATCCTTGAACCGTTCTGGGGTGAGCAAGGTTTGGCAAGTTTGCAGCAGTTGATCGCGATGGGCGCTCATCGAGCTACCGGCCTTTGTTTGGGCCTCTGGGCCGGGTTGACAGATACCGATAAAGGGCTGCCCCCACGCTCAATCGACAAAGAGGCCGTCACACCGGGTTTCAGCGCTGCAATCGCCGCCAAGAGTTGATCGACGTTTTCCACAGACTTGCCATCCACACCCAGCAGCACATCGCCAGGGCGCACACCCGCTTTGAAGGCCGGGCCGTTTTGCAGCACCCCAGTGACCACCACACCTTGCAGGCGGGAAATGCCAAAAGACTCGGCCAACTCGGGGGTCAGGTCATTGGGCTCCACACCCACCCATCCGCGCACCACCACACCGTTTTTCACAATGCCTTCCAACACCTGGCGCGCGGTCGAGACGGGAATGGCAAAACCAATGCCCATATTGCCACCCGAGCGTGAATAAATGGCCGTGTTGATGCCCATCAAATGGCCTTGGATGTCCACCAAAGCACCACCCGAGTTGCCTGGGTTGATGGCGGCATCGGTTTGGATGAAGTTTTCAAAGGTGTTGATGCCCAAGCGGCTGCGCCCCAAAGCAGAAACGATGCCGCTGGTCACGGTTTGGCCCACGCCAAACGGGTTGCCAATCGCCAGCA
>CAMDLJ010000272.1 GCA_945901665.1 Bordetella parapertussis
ATGTTAGGTTTATGAATTAGAGTTAGTGTGTGAGATGTTTTTATGACTGTCATTTAATTTTTCAGGAGAGCACCATGAACGAAAGTGAAATCCGCGGTCTGATCGATCAAGTTCGCGACAATGGCATTAGCCGCAAACAATTTATTCGCAACATGATTGGCGCTGGTTTGACTGTGCCTATGGCCGCTCAAATGCTTTTAACCTCAGGTTTGGCACAAGCGCAAACCTCCTCTGCTTACAAGCCCACCAAGCGTGGCGGTGGTGGTGCCCTCAAAGTGCTATGGTGGCAAGGTGCTACTTTGCTTCAGCCTCACTTCGCCAGCGGCACCAAAGACCAAGAAGGTTCTCGCATTTTCTACGAGCCTTTGGGTGCTTGGGATGCAGATGGCAACTTAGTTCCCATCTTGGCGGCAGAGGTTCCGACTCTGGCCAACGGAGGTGTTTCTAGAGATGGCAAATCGATTACTTGGAAACTCAAGAGAAACGTGCAGTGGCACGACGGCAAGCCTTTCACGGCCGATGATGTCGTATTTACCGCCGCATATGCCGCCGATCCAGCCACTTCTGCTTACACAGGTGGTTCTTACAAAGACATTAAAGTCACGAAGGTGGACAGCCATACTGTGAAGGTTGAGTACCAAAAGCCTTCGCCATTCTGGGCAGATCCGTTTGTAAGTGCTGCTGGCATGATCATTCCAAAGCACATTTTTGAAGCATTCAAGGGCGCAACATCTCGCGATGCACCTGCCAACCTCAAGCCTGTTGGTACCGGCCCGTACAAGTTTGTGGATTTCAAACCGGGTGACATGCTGCGCGGCGCGATCAATACCAGCTACCACGAAGCCAATCGACCTTACTTCGATACCATTGAAATGAAGGGTGGCGGCGATGCCGTCTCAGCCGCGCGCGCTGTTTTGCAAACGGGTGAATACGATTACGCTTGGAATTTGCAAGTCGAAGACGAGCTGCTGTTGCGATTAGAGCAAGGCGGTAAAGGCAAAACCAGCATTGTCCCTGGCGGCAACATTGAGTTCATTCAACTGAACATGGCCGACCCTTGGACAGAAACAGATGGCGAGCGTTCGCATCCCAAATCCAAGCACCCCATCTTGTCAGAATTTGCGGTTCGCCAAGCCATCAGTTTGTGTGTCGATCGCGATGGTGTGCAAAAGTTCATTTACGGCCGCACCGGTATTGCCACGGCCAACTTCCTGAACAATCCTCAGCGTTTTGTGTCCAAAAATACAAAATACGAGTTCAACCCAGACAAGGCAGCCCAAGTGTTGGAAGCTGCCGGTTGGAAAAAAGGTGCAGACGGCATCCGTGAAAAAGGTGGGAAAAAACTCAAATTGGTTTTCCAAACCTCTATCAATGGACCACGCCAAAAGACCCAACAAATTATCAAGCAAGCGGCTCAAAAGGCCGGCATTGACATGGAGTTGAAATCGGTGCCGGCATCGGTCTACTTCTCGTCTGACCCCGCCAACCCAGACACCTACACCAAACTTTTTGCAGACATGCAAATGTTTACGACTACCATGCCCCAGCCAGATCCTGAGGTGTTCATGAACCAGTACCTGAGTTCAGAGTTTGCCAGCAAAGCCAACAAATGGTTAGGTCGCAATTCCACCCGGTACAGCAACCCTGAATATGACAAAGCCTATCTGGCTGCTCAATCCGAAATGGACCCTGCCAAACGAGCGGCCTTGTTTGTCAAGATGAACGACATGCCCGTCAATGACATTGCCATCATTCCTGTGGTTTACCGCCCTCGCACGTCTGCAGCGGTTCACAACTTGGTGGCACCTTTGTCGGGCTGGGACAATGATTTGTGGCTCTTGAAAGACTGGTTCAAGACCACTTAAATCAGCGCCATGTTTCGTTATATTCTTCGGCGATTGATGATTGCCGTGCCCAGCCTTTTGGGTATCAGCTTGGTGTTGTTTTCAGTTTTGGCGTTGGCGCCAGGCGATCCCTTTTCTGAGTTGGTTTCCAATCCAAACATTCCAGCCGAAGTGGCCTTGGCCCTGCGTGAAAAGTTTGGTTTGGACGACCCACTGATGGTTCGCTACTGGAACTGGCTGACAGCCATGGTTCAGGGCGACTGGGGTTATTCATTCATCAGCCGCATCAATGTCGAAACCCTCATCATGCAGCGCATTCCGGTGACCTTGTTGGTCATCGGATCGTCGCAGGTGTTGGCACTCTGTATTGCTATTCCTGTGGGTGTTTACGCCGCCACTAGGCCTTACTCCTTGTTTGACCAGATTGCCAGTACTCTGGCTTTCATTGGCTTTTCTTTGCCAACCTTTTTCACGGGTATTCTGCTCATTTTGTTTTTCAGCATTCACCTTGACTGGTTGCCATTCGTTTACAGGGCGGATATACCTGATACGGGTTGGCGCTTTTTCTGGGAGCACTTTAAGCAAATGATCATGCCGGTCACGGTATTGGGTTTGTTTCAAGCAGGTGCCTGGACACGTTATGTTCGATCTGCTGTGCTGGACGTCATTCGTTTGGACTACGTCACCACGGCACGCTCCAAAGGCTTGTCAGAAAAAGTGGTCATTACGAAGCACGTTTTGCGCAATGCACTCATTCCCGTTGTGACATTGGTCGCGCTTCAAATGCCTGCCATTTTTGGCGGTGCCATCGTCACCGAGCAAATTTTCCGTGTCCCCGGCATAGGTTCTCTCATCATCAGTTCCATGTTGGCCAATGACACCCCGGTGGTCATGGCTGTGACTTTTGTATTTTCCACGTTGGTGATCGCGTGTAATCTTTTGGCAGATATTTTGTATGGCTGGCTCGACCCTCGCATCTCCTTCAACTGACGGCAAAGCCTTGGTGGCCAAGTCGTCTGCGCAGTCGCCAGGGCGTGAGTCATGGCGGCGTTTCAAACGACACAAATTGGCCGTTTTTTGTACCATTGTTCTCAGCATCATTGTGTTGGCCGTTTTGTTGGGTCCATGGTTATGGCGTGTTCCCATCAATGAGATTGATTTCAATGCTCGCATGCAAGGGCCTTCTTGGGCGCATCCCTTGGGCACCGATGACCTTGGCCAAGATTTGTTGGCACGCATGCTTTATGGTGGCCGTATCTCCTTGGCCGTAGGGTTGGCCGCCATGCTGATTGCCATCAGCGTAGGGGTGGTCGTTGGCGCAGTGGCTGGCATGTCCAAAGGCCCCGTCGATGTCTTTCTGATGTGGATCACAGATTTGTTTTTGTCATTGCCGCAGTTGCCCTTGTTGCTTTTGATCTTTTATTTATTCAACGACAAATTGAAAAAATTAGTGGGTCCTGAGGCGGGTGTTTTTATTTTGGTGGTTGCAGTCATTGGGGGCTTGCGTTGGATGCCTGTGGCCCGATTGGTCAGAGCTCAATTTCTGACCTTGCGCGAAAAAGAGTTTGTAGAAGCTGCGCGCGCTTTGGGTGCCAGCCCTTGGCGGCAAGTGACAGTGCATATCTTGCCCAATGCCATGGGCCCCGTCATTGTGGCGGCCACCATCGATGTGGCTGCTGCCATCATTGCTGAATCTACCCTGTCATTTTTAGGGCTTGGATTTCCTCCAGACATTCCGACTTGGGGTCGCATTTTGTTTGATGCCAAAGATCACATGGATGTGGCGGTTCACTGGGCTTTATTTCCTGGTGCCTTGATTTTTATCACTGTGCTGACCATCAATTACATTGGCGACGGTTTGCGGGATGCCTATGATCCTCGCCGCGTGCTTTAAAGGGGCTTCTGTATGTCAAACCCCTTGTTGAAAGTTCGAAACCTGCAGGTTCACTTTGACACCGACGACGGTGTGTTGCATGCAGTCGACGGCGTTAACTTTCACATTGACCGAAGTGAAACATTGGGGGTGGTGGGCGAGTCAGGCTGCGGAAAAA
>CAMDLJ010000273.1 GCA_945901665.1 Bordetella parapertussis
CAAGCGCTTGATGCCGCTGCGACCGTGAGACGCCATCACGATCAAATCGGTTTTGGCCTTGTTGGCGGCCGCGACCAAGGCATCGGCCACTTGGTAAGTCGCGCCTTGAATGCCTGCTTTTAGTTTTTCAGTTGGTCCGACAACAACTGCGCCACATGAACCGCCGGTCGTTGTGCGCCGTCCCATATTTGATGCCGGCACCTGGTGCCATCGGCCACGATGATGGCATCGCTCGCATTTCGCACCGCCGGCAATAAACTGAGCTCGGCCATTTGCATGGAGGCCGCATGGTGCTCTTGCTCATAGCCAAAAGCCCCGGCCATGCCGCAGCAACTGCTTTCAATCACTTTGGGTTGTGCGCCCGGAATGAGTTTGATGCAGGTGAGCAAGTCGTCCATGCCGCCAAAGGCCTTTTGATGGCAATGCCCGTGCACGGCAATGGGTTGCAGCGTGTGTTGCAAACGGGCTTTGAGGGCATCGAGTTGCGGTGACTTTGCCTCGCGGGCCAAGAACTCCTCCCACATCAAGGCATGTTCGGCCACCTGTTGGGCATCGGGCCCCAAGCCCAAAGCCAAAGCCTCATCGCGCAGGGTGTAAAGGCATGATGGTTCCAGGCCCACGATGGCAATGCCTTGCTGGGCAAAGGGCAGCAAGGCTTGGATCAACTCGCTGGCCTTGGCTTTGGCGCGATCAACCATGCCGCTGGCCAAATAGGTTCGGCCACAGCACAAATGGCCTTGGTTGGCGCCGTGGCCCGTGTCGTGTTTGGAGGCCACGTGCACGCTGTAACCCGCCGCTTGCAACACCCGAAAAGCAGCCAGGGCGTTACCGGGCTCGAAATGCCCATTGAAGGTGTCCACCCACAGCACCACTGGGCGGTTGGCTTTGAGCACCTCGGCTGCACTCACCCCCAAGGTGCTGCGCTTGAAAAAGTGATGGCGTTGCCACACCGGCAGGCTGCGCTTGGCCGACAGGCCTACGCATTTTTCGCTCAGCCAAGCCAAGCCGGGCAAGCGATCGCGCAAATTGAGCAAGCCCGAAAAAGCGGCTGCATGGCGGGCGTAATCGGGCAGGTGGGCGACCAATCGGTCGCGCCAAGTGTGGCCGTTGTATTGTTTGTATTGGTGCGTGGCTTCGATCTTCATGCGCGCCATGTCCACACCCGTGGGGCAGTCCCTTTTGCAGCCTTTGCACGACACACACAGGTCCAGCGCCTCGCGCACCCGCTCGCCGGTGAGGGCGTCGGTGCCCAGTTGCCCGCTCAAGGCCAAACGCAAGGTGTTGGCGCGCCCGCGTGTGAGGTGCTGTTCGTCACGGGTGATGCGGTAACTGGGGCACATGGTGCCGGCGTCAAATTTGCGGCAGTGGCCGTTGTTGTTGCACATGTCCACGGCTTTGGCCAGGCCACCGGCCGGGTCGCCACCGGTGCCAGGCGCGCTCACTTCTCCGGTGCGGGCGTTGGCTTGAACGTTCCAAGCGCTCCAATCCAAAGCCGTGTGGATGTGGATGACCGAATGGCGCGGGTTGTGGCGCATCAAGCTGGTGTCGTCCATGCGCGGCGGGTCGATCATGCGCTGTGGGCACAACAAGCCAATCGGGTCCATTTCAGTTTTGATCTGGGCAAAGGCCTCGGTGATGCGCGGGCCAAATTGCCAAGAAATCCACTCGCCTCGGCACAGGCCGTCGCCGTGTTCGCCGCTATATGCGCCTTTGAATTGGCGCACCAAAGCGCTGGCTTGCTCGGCAATGGCGCGCATTTTTTGCGGCCCGTCGCGGCGCATGTCCAAAATGGGGCGCACATGCAAGGTGCCCACCGAAGCGTGGGCGTACCAGGTGCCACGTGTGCCGTGTTGGTGGAACACCTCGGTCAGGGCGGTGGTGTACTCGGCCAAATGTTCCAAGGGCACGGCACAGTCTTCGATAAAGCTCACCGGTTTGCCGTCGCCTTTGAGGCTCATCATGATGTTCAAGCCCGCCTTGCGCACCTCCCATAGGTTTTTTTGCGCCGCCTCATCCACCATGGGCACCACGCTGTCGGCCAGGCCCAGGCACGACATGCAGTCCTTCAGGTCTTGCATGAATGGCAGCAAACTTGCCTTGTCATCGCCATGGAATTCCACCAACAAAATGGCCTCAGGTTCGCCGATCAAAGCGCTGCGCATGGTCGGCGCAAAGGCCGGGTTTTGCATGGCCAGATCGATCATGGTGCGGTCCACCAACTCCACGGCGCTGAGCGCACCATTGGCGCCCAGCTTGACGATGTGCTGGGCCGCGTCCATGGCTTGCACAAAGGTGGGGAAGTTCACCACCCCCAGCACTTTGGCGCGGGGCAGGGGGCTCAGGCGCAGGGTCAGCGAATGCGTCAAAGCCAAGGTGCCTTCGCTGCCCACCAGCAAATGGGCCAGGTTGACCGATCCGTCGTCGGTGTACGGGCGTTCACTGACGGGGTGAAACACATCCAAGTTATAGCCCGCCACCCGGCGCAGCACCCGCGGCCAATGGGCATCTATCTCGGGGCGCA
Organism: Bordetella parapertussis; assembly: GCA_945901665.1. The sequence goes on from CAMDLJ010000273.1 coordinate 2,522, forward strand.
GTTGTTGGGCCAGGTCGCGCACATAGTGGCCGATGCGCTCGGCGCGGCCATGGCTGTCGGCCATGGGCCCCCAGTCGAGCAATTCGCCATCACTCAGCCAAGCTTTGGCCCCCAACACGTTGTGCACCATGTTGCCGTAGGCGATGGAGCGGCTGCCGCAGGAGTTGTTGCCCGCCATGCCGCCCAAAGTGGCTTGGGCGCTGGTAGACACATCCACCGGATACCACAGGCCATGTGGTTTGAGTGCGGCGTTGAGGTGGTCGAGCACCATGCCGGGCTCCACCGTGACCGTGCGTTGATCCACATTCAAATGCAGAATCTTGCGCAAATGTTTGCTGTGGTCGATGACCAAACCGGTGCCCACGGTTTGGCCGCACTGGCTGGTGCCCCCACCACGCGGCACCAAGGGCACGCCCATGCCACGGCAAATGTCCAGCACGGTCACCACATCTTGGCTGCTGGTGGGGACCAAGACGCCGATGGGCATTTGTTGGTAAATGGATGCGTCGGTGGAGTAGCGGCCCCGATCGGCCAAGCTGAACAGCACATCGCCCTGGGTTTCCTGCATCAATTGCTGGGCCAGCCTGGCCGCTTGTTCGTTGCTGCTGCGGGCCACGCGTTCGTAGGCGTGGTCGGCGGAATCGGTGCGCAAAGTGCGGGGTGTGGCGATGCTCATACGGTCTGGGTTGGGGGCTGGGTCAACAGGTGTGACAACGGCGGCGGACGTTTATCTGCACAATGCGGGCTGATCGTTGGAGAGACCCCCATGTTAAAGCTGAATTTCCATCCCTCGGGCCGGCACTTTTTGCAGATCCCTGGCCCCTCACCCGTGCCTGACCGCATCTTGCGCGCCATGGCTCAGCCCACCATCGACCACCGTGGCCCCGAGTTTGCGGGCCTGGGCCTGAAGGTTTTGGCCGATGTGCGCAAAATATTTCAAACTCAGCATCCGGTGGTGATCTATCCAGGGTCTGGCACTGGGGCCTGGGAGGCTGCGCTGGTGAACCTGTGCAGCCCTGGCGACACGGTGGTGATGTATGAAACCGGACACTTCGCCGCCTTGTGGAACAAACTGGCCCTGAAGCTGGGTTTGAAAACCGAGGTCTTGGGTCTGCCCCACGGGCAAAACTGGCGCCGCGGCGTGCAAGCCGACTTGATCGAGCAGCGCTTGAGTGCCGACACGCAGCACCAAATTCGGGCCGTGTGTGTGGTGCACAACGAAACATCAACGGGGGTGACCAGCGATATTTTGGCGGTGCGCCAAGCCATCGACCGCGCCAAACACCCGGCTTTGTTGCTGGTCGACACCATCTCTGGCGTGGGCGCAGCAGACTACCGCCACGATGAATGGGGTGTGGACGTGTC
>CAMDLJ010000274.1 GCA_945901665.1 Bordetella parapertussis
CGCTTGCCCATCAAGTCATCGTATTTGTCACCCAGCATGCGCTCCATCCAATCGCCCTCCATCCAACCGGGTGCCACGGCGTTGACGCGAATTTCTGGCCCCAGGTTCCAGGCCAGGGTTTTGGTCATGTTGACCACCGCCGCCTTGCTGGCGGCATAAGGCAGCGGCTGCGGCCCAGGGCGCAGGCCCACGATGCTGGCGGTGTTGACGATGCTGGGGCTGCTGCCCTTTCGCAGCAAAGGCACGGCCGCCCGTGTGACCTGGAACAACCCACGCACATTGACAGCAAAGGTGCGGTCCCATTCAGCCAGGTCCAGGCTTTCCAGGTCTTTGACCTTCCATTTGGCGGTGGTGCCCGCGTTGTTGACCAGCGCATCCAAGTGACCGAACTGCGCTTCCACCTGGGCCAGCATGGCGCGCACAGCAACCTCGTCGCTCACATCACACGGCAAGAGCATGGTTTGCGCACCCATGGCTTGGGCCAAGCTTGCCACCTCTTGCGCGGCCTTGGCGCTGGAAGCGTAATTGATGGCCACGTCATAGCCCGCTTTGGCCAAGGCCAACACGGCACTGCGGCCTATGCCCGTGGCACCACCGGTGACCAGGGCTTTTTTTCGATCGTTCATGGGGAAATTACTCAGGAAAGAAATGGGGAAAACGCTTCAAATGGCACCCATTGTCTGGGACGCCGGCAACTGTATCAGAGCGTAAAACCGCTGTGGTCAAATCCAGCACCAAACAAGGCAACCGCGTCGGATGGCCTGAACAACCACCCCAGAAAGTCCATTTCTTGAGCACCGTCAAAATCGATATTTACAACCACGTCATGCCCCAGGCTTATGTGGACTTGGTCAAAACCCATGGCAAAGAACCCGGCATGGTCAAACGCATGAGCCAATTGCGCATGCTGTGGGACATGCCTGCCCGTGTGGCCATGCTGGACCAGTTTCCCGATGTGCAGCAAATCATTTCGCTGGCGGTGCCTTCGCCCGATATGTTGGGCGGGCCCGACGTGTCGCCCGCCTATGCGCGGGTGGCCAATGAAGGCATGGCCGACATTTGCCGCCAATGGCCGAACAAGTTTCCCGGTTTTGTGGCCTCTTTGCCCATGAACAACCCCGAGGCTGCGCTGCAAGAAATGGATTACGCCATCGACCAGTTGGGGGCCAAAGGGGTTCAAATCCTCACCAGCGTGAATGGGCGTGCCATGGACGGCGCAGAGTTCTTTCCGGTTTTCGAGCGCATCACCCACCACCACCAACTTCCGGTGTGGATGCACCCTACCCGCCCCGGTTCTCGGGCCGACTACCCCAGCGAAGACAAATCGCAATACGAAATTTGGCAGGTGCTGGGCTGGCCCATGGAAACCAGCGTGGCCATGGCGCGCATGGTGTTTTCTGGTTTGCTTGAAAAGCTGCCCGAGTTGCGCCTGATCACCCACCATTGCGGCGGCATGCTGCCCTACTTTTCGGGCCGCGCCGAAACCCTGTGGGCGCAAATGGGCAGCCGCAGCGCCGATGGTGCCGAGGCCGATGTGCTCAAGCGCTTGTCCAAACCACCCATTGAATATTTCAAAATGTTTTATGGCGACACGGTACTTGGCGGCTCGGCCTCTGCCTTGCGTTGCGGCTTGGATTTCTTTGGCCCCGACCATGTGGTGTTTGCCAGCGATTGTCCATTTGACCCGGAAGAAGGCCCGATGTTCATCCGCGAAGGCATTCGCTCTATCGAAGACCTGAACCTGCCCGTGGAAGACGCGCGCAAAATTTATTTTGGCAATGCTTTCAAATTACTCGGGCGCAAAAACGCTTGATTTTTTCACTGGAGACAAGATGTACCGCCTTACTTTATTGAGCAAATTCAAATGCCTGGCCGTGCTGAGCGGCTTGCTGTGTGCCTCGGCTTGGGCCGCTTATCCCGAGCGCACCGTGACCCTGGTGGTGCCCTTCACCCCCGGCAGCGGCAGTGACATCATTGCCCGCATCATCGCCCCCAAACTCAGCGAACGCTGGAAACAAGCCGTGGTGGTGGACAACAAGCCCGGTGCCAGCGGCAACATTGGGGCCGACGCGGTGGCCAAAGCCGCCCCCGATGGGCACACCTTATTGATGGCCATCAACACCATCACCATGGCACCCAATATGTTCAAACGGGTGCCTTTCGACCCCACCACCGACTTCACCCCGGTGATGAAAATGGCGGTGGCCAATTTCGCCATCGTGGTCAACCCCCAAATTGGCGCCCAAGACTTGGCCGGCGTGATTGCCTTGGCCAAGGCCAAACCGGGACAAATCAATTTTGGCTCGCCCGGCAACGGCACACCGCATCACCTGGCCATGGAGTTGATGAAGCAACAAATGGGGTTTGACATGCTGCATGTGCCCTACAAAGGCATCAGCAATGCCACCACCGATTTGATCGGCGGACAGGTTCAGTTGATGTTTGCCAGCGTGCATTCCATGCTGCCGCACGTCAAATCGGGGCGCTTGCGCATGCTGGCGGCCACAGGCGCTTCACGCTCACCGATCACACCCACGGTGCCGGTGTTCAAAGAGCTGGGCATCGATTTCATGGACACGGTGGACTCTTGGTACGCCCTGCTCGCTCCGGCAAAAACATCTGGCGAGTTGGTGAAAAGCCTGCACCGCGACGTGAGCGCAGTGCTGGCCATGCCCGATGTGCGCGAGCAACTGACGGCCCAAGGGCTGGCCATTCAAATCAGCAGCCCCGAGCAACTCGGGGACTTGGTCAAAGCCGACTACGCCCGTTGGCGCAAGACGGTGGCCGACGCCAAAATCCCCATCGAATAAGCCCGCATCAATGCCCCAAGACCCGGAGCAACAGCGGGGCCAGGGATGCCCCGTCTTCCCCGCGCCAGGCCACGATGTGGTCGGGCCGGATCAAGGCCATGGGGGCTTGATACAGCGCTCTGAGGTCAGGCGCATCGGGCTGCACCAAGCGCAGGTCCATGCCCAACGCGGTCGCCTGTGCGAGCACCGCCGATGTGTCCCAAGGCCCCTCTCCCAGCAACAGCAGCGTCCATTCGCGATGAAACACATCGAACAAGGATTGACCGTCGGGCAGCCAAGCGTGGGGCGGTCTGCCTCCCGGGCAAGCTGTGGGTTGGTAGTCGTTGGCTGTGTCGGGCGGCGGTGAGGTGCCATCGGCCATGATCGCTGGCGAGCCGTCGTAGCGCCCACCAAAGGTTACGCCTGGGATGTTGAACTCCAAACGCACATGGGCGTTGAGAACCTCGCTGGCATCGGCCCGCAAGGCGTCTCCTGTCGCCCCATTGGCCTCTAGGTCTGGGTGAGCCACATACAAGCCCACCGAGTCGGCAAACTGCCGCGCATAAGCCGTGTTGCGCAAGGCCAAGCGTTTGCGCTCAATGCCATAACTGTCGAGCAAGCCCAAAGGTGAAGTGCCTTTGCACACCGAGGCCAGCTTCCAGCCCAAATTGACTGCATCTTCCACCGCTGTGTTGTAGCCCAAACCACCAGTAGGGGTGAACAAATGGGCGGCGTCGCCCATCAAAAAAATGCGGCCCTGTGAAAACTTTTCAGCCACCAAGGAGTGTCCAGCGGTCCAATTTTGGGTAGACAAAATTTCAACGTCCACCTCGAAGCCCAACACCTGTCGCATCAACTCACGCGCTGCCGAATGGTCCAAGGCTTGACCATCTTCTCCCTCGTGCAAGGCGGCGTGAAAGGCAAACTCTTGCTGGCCATCCACAGACACCAAAAACCCGCGCCGCTGGGCATTGACAGCCACGTACATCCATGCCCGATCGTGGGGAATTTGGCTGTACATCTGCGGCGAGCGCAGATACACCGCATGCATCACCCCGCCCATGAAGTCGCGC
>CAMDLJ010000275.1 GCA_945901665.1 Bordetella parapertussis
TTGGAGCTCGAGCCTGGCCAGATGTCGATGCACGATGTTTACATGATCCATGGCGCCAAGGCCAATACATCGGGACAACGCCGCACCGGTGTGGCCTTGCGCTACATGCCAGCGAGTTCCCACTTTGACCGCAGCCTCAAACCGGTGGACGGGCAGTCGGGCGTGCCGGTGAGTTTTGCCACCCGGCCCCTGTGGCTGCTCAGGGGGCAGGATGTGTCTGGCCGCAATGACTTCGCTGTGGGGCATCGCCGCTGATGTGGGCTGCCGCTGGCGCTGGTCTTGTCAGTCGAACGGGCGCAGCGGTTCAACGGCTGCGCAGCGCACCGGTGGCTGATGGGTTCAGTCGACCTTGGCCCCGCTGGCCTTGACCACAGGCTCGTATTTGGCCAGTTCGCTGGCCATGAAGCGACCAAAGGCCTCGCTGTCGGTGGGAACGGACTCGGCCATCATGCCGGCCCAGCGCTCACGCACCTCACTTGAACGCAAGGCTGTAACAAACGCTTGGTTGAGTTTGGCCAGGGTGTCTTTGGGGGTGGCAGCAGGCGCCACCAGGCCCCACCAGGTATCGACCGAAAACCCCGGCAGCATTTCGGCCAAGGCCATCACATCTGGCAGCATCGGGCTGCGTTGCGCGGTGGTCACGGCCAAGGCCAGCAATTTGCCTGCTTTGATATTGGCCGCAGCGGTGGCCAGGTTGTCAAAGTTAAAGTCCACTTGCCCGCTCAGGAGGGCCAATTGGGCGGGGTTGCCGCCGTTGTAGGGGATGTGGACCGCAAAAATGCCAGCCCGGGCTTTGAACAACTCAGCGGCCAAATGCCCGGCGCTGCCATTGCCCCCTGAGCCGACATTGAGTTTTCCCGGGTGGGCGCGGGCGTATGCCAAAAAGCTTTTGAGCGAATCGATTTGCAACCGCTTGGCGGTGTCGGCATTGACCACCAGCACATTGGGCACCCGAACCATTTGGGTGATGGGCGCAAAGTCGGTGCTGGCGTTGTAAGGCATGCGGGCATACAACCACGGGTTGACGGCATGGGTGGCCGTGGCGGCAATGCCAATCGTGAGCCCATCGGGCGCGGCTTTGGCCACCGCATCCGCGCCAATGTTGCCACCCGCACCAGGGCGGTTTTCCACGATCACGGTACCCAGGCTGTCTTTGACCCGCTCGGCCAAAAACCGCGCGGTCACATCGATGGGGCCACCAGCGGCATAGGGCACGATCAGCCGGATTGGTTTGCCACTTGGTGCGATTTGTGCCGTTGCCCAACCCAAGCCACCCAATAAGTGGGCCATCAGCAAGGCCCGAGCCAGTCGAACGAGGCGCGCATGATCTGTGATGGGCATGGTGGGGCTCCTGTTGTGTGTTGTCAGCTTTTGGCCTTGTCGGCCTCGGTGATGAAGGAGTCTGCAAAAAACGAATCGCTGGGCAGTCCAGCCAAGGTGCAAAAGTCTTGCCGTGCCGAGTCCACGACGATGGGTGCGCCGCAGGCATAGACCTGGTGGCCACTCAAGTCCGCAAAGTCTTCCAGCACAGCGCGGTGCACAAAGCCGGTGCGACCGCTCCAGGCGTCTTCGGGCAAGGCGTCGGAAACCACAGGCACATAGGTCAACCAGGGCAGGGCAGCGGTTTGTTCGTGTACCCAGGCGTGCATGTACAAATCGGCTGGACGGCGCCCGCCCCAGTACAAGGTGGTGGGTCTTTCAATGCCCGCGTGGCGCATGTGCTCGATGATCGCCTTGATCGGCGCAAAGCCAGTGCCGGAGGCCAAAAACACCAAAGGCTCGGGGCTGTCTTCGCGCAAGAAAAAGCTCCCCTGTGGGCCTTCAATGCGCTGAATCTCTTTTTCTTTCATCGCGCCAAACACATGGTCGGTGAACTTCCCGCCAGGCATGTGCCGGATGTGCAGCTCCACGCTGGGGCTGCCTGCGACCAAAGTGTGTGGTGCGTTGGCCATGGAGTAACTGCGGCGCGAACCATCGCGCAGCAAAAAGTCAATGTACTGCCCAGCCCAGAATTGGAAGCTGTCATTGGTGGGCAATTGCAATTGAATCACCATCACATCGTGTGAAGCTTGGGCCATGCTCATCACGCGCACCGGCATTTTGCGAATGGGGAAGGCCCCTTCTTCGACCACTTGACGCGACTCCAGCACCAAGTCCGAGGTGGCCGTGGCGCGGCACGTCAGCACATAGCCTTGCTCTTTTTCGGCGTCACTCAAGGCCTTGCTTTGGTACTCGCTCATGACCAGCTCGCCGCTGATTTTTTTGCTTTTGCATGATCCGCAGGCGCCGTCTTTGCAGCCATAGGGCAGACCAATGCCTTGGCGCAAACCGGCGCTGAGCAAGGTCTCGTCGGCTTGGGCCGTGAAATGGCGACCGCTGGGTTGGACCGTGACGCTGAAATTCATGTTTGGTTATCCTTGGGATTGAATTTTTTGCAAAGACTGCGATTTTGCCCTCAAACCAAACCCCATTGGGTGCCTTGCCTGCCCGCTTTCGCCGCCAACGGCTGCTGATCGTCGGGTGTGGCGACGTGGGTCAGCGCCTGGCCCGACTGACACCGGCGCCGCTGCGGGTCATGGCCTTGACCTCGTCGCCCGAAAATTGCGCCGTGCTCAGGGGGCAAGGCATCATGCCTTTGCTGGGCAACCTGGATGACCCCAAAAGCCTGCGCCGCTTGGCTGGTTTGGCCACGCGGATGGTGCATCTGGCGCCGCCACCGTCGGATGGCTGGTCGGACCCGCGCACCCTGGCTGTGTTGCGCAGTTTGAATCGGCGCAGTTGGCCGCACAGTTGGGTGTATGGGTCCACCAGCGGGGTGTACGGCGATTGCCATGGCGCTTGGGTGCATGAGTCCCAGCCGGTCACGCCCTTCACGCCCCGGGCCTACCGCCGAGTAGACGCCGAAAAACGCTTGCGCTGGCATGGCAAAGGCACGGGTGTGCGCCAAGGGGTGCGGGCCAGCATCTTGCGCATCCCCGGCATTTATGCCCTGGACCGCGATGGTGGCACCCCCCAAGAGCGTTTGCGCAAAGGCACGCCGGTGTTGCAAGCCTCAGACGATGTCTACACCAACCACATCCATGCCGATGACTTGGCCCGCGCCTGCTGGTTGGCTTTGTGGCGCGGTCAGGCGCAGCGGGCCTATCACGTGAGCGATGACAGCCAACTCAAAATGGGCGACTACTTTGATGTGGCTGCTGATATCTTTGGCCTGCCTCGCCCCAAACGGGTGCCCCGTGACACGGCCAAAGACCAGTTGCCCTTGATGCTGCTGAGCTTCATGAGCGAATCCAGGCGCTTGGACAACACCCGCATGAAACAAGAACTGCGCCTGCGTTTGCGCTACCCCACGGTGCACACCGGGTTAAAGGCGGGCTAAGCGATTGCGCATGGTGTCGGGGCCTTGCGCGGACCTGAACGCTGGCGACATGGCGTTGGCCATGTCGCCAGCGCTGCGCGTGATGCATCTCGGGGGTCTATCCACCCAGCGACGGGCGGATTCTGCGTTTTCTCAGCGCATGCCCACTTTGGCGGTGTTGAAGATGTGCTGCGCCTCGCGCGGCATACAGCGCCAATAGGCTGGTGTGGCTTGCACCGAACCTTGGAGTTCGGCGGCTGCGGCCCAAGCCCAGCGCGGGTTGTACAAAAAGCTGCGCGCGAAGGCGACCAAGTCGGCTTCTTGGTTGACCAAAATGGCTTCGGCATGTGCGGGCTCGGTGATCAAGCCCACGGCCATCGTGGGCAAACCCGATTTGTCTTTCACCATTTTGGCAAACGGCACTTGGTAGCCCGGCACCAAATTGATTTTTTGCTGCGGCGAAACACCCCCTGAAGA
>CAMDLJ010000276.1 GCA_945901665.1 Bordetella parapertussis
GGGATCAGGCAGATGTGGCGGTGCCCCTGACCATGGGCGCGGTGGTAGGCCTGGATCACCAGCAAGCCCGCGTATTCCCCTTGGGATCCGGCATTGGGCTGCAAGCTGATGCCGGCGTATCCCGTGGCCTCGCACAGCCATTGGCGCAATTGGCGGTCGAGTTCGGCATAGCCTTGCAGTTGATCGGGTGGGGCAAATGGATGCACGTTGGCAAATTCAGGCCAGGTGATGGGAATCATCTCGCTGGTGGCATTGAGCTTCATGGTGCACGAGCCCAGCGGGATCATGCTGCGGTCCAACGCCAGGTCTTTGTCCGACAACTGGCGGATGTAGCGCAGCATGCCGGTCTCCGAGTGGTAGCGGTTGAACACCGGGTGCGTCAGGTAGTCACTGCTGCGGCGCAAGTTTTCGGGGATGAGCGGCTCGATGCCTTTTTCAAAGGCGGCCCAAGTGGGCAGGGGATGATGGTTTGGGGCAAACAGTTGCCACAGCAGTTGCACATCGTCGCGGGTGGTGGTTTCGTCCAGGCTGATGCCGATGGTGTCAGCGCTCAAGCGGCGCACATTGGCCCCAGCGGCCACGGACTTGGCTTGCACATCGGTTGCAGCTTGCGCCGAGGCCATCACCACGCCCAGGGTGTCAAAAGCGGTGTCGTTGAGCAAAGTGCAACCCAGCTGCCGCAAACCCTGGGCCAAGATGGCGCAATAACTGCTGACGCGTTGGCCAATGCGCTTCAAGCCTTGGGGGCCGTGGTAGACGGCATACATGCTGGCCACCACGGCTGGCAGCACTTGCGCGGTGCAAATGTTGGAGGTGGCTTTTTCGCGCCGAATGTGTTGTTCGCGGGTTTGCAAGGCCAGCCGGTAAGCGGGTTGTCCGTGCACATCGATGCTGACCCCGACCAAGCGGCCTGGCATGGAGCGTTTGTATTCGTCGCGGCAGGCCAAATACGCGGCATGTGGGCCGCCCGCGCCCATGGGCATGCCAAAACGTTGCGTGGTGCCGACCACGATGTCAGCGCCCATCTCGCCCGGGGGTTTGAGCAAGGTCAGCGCCAGCAAATCGGCGCACACGATCAAGGCGGCTTGGTGGCCGTGGATGGTTTCAGCGTCCGCCGATGTATCGACCAACGCGCCGCTGCTGCCAGGGTAGGCGCGCAAGGCGGCAAAGTAGCCACCAGCGGCCAGAGCGTTGCGCCATTCTTGGGGGCTGCGGGTCAGCACCAATTCGATGCTCAAGGGTTGGGCCCGGGTTTGGATCACTTCGATGGTTTGCGGGTGGCAATCGGCGTCCACCACCATCACCATGCCACGTGCCTTGACCTGTCGCTTGGCCAAGGTCATGGCCTCTGCGGCGGCGGTGGCTTCGTCGAGCATGGACGCATTGGCCATGGGCATGGCGGTCAGGTCGCACACCATGGTTTGAAAGTTCACCAAGGCTTCCATGCGGCCTTGGCTGATCTCGGCTTGGTAAGGGGTGTAGGCGGTATACCAAGCGGGGTTTTCCAAAATATTGCGCAAGATCACGCCCGGCGTGTGGGTGCCGTGGTAGCCCTGGCCGATAAAGCTTTTGAGCAATTTGTTTTGACCCGCCATGGCCTTGAGTTCTGCCAATGCCGCTGCTTCAGTGATGGGGGCGGGCAGTTGCATGCTTTGGCGCCGAGCGATGGAGCGGGGCACGATGGCCTCGATCAGGGCACGGCGCGAGGTCGCGCCAATCACCCCCAACATGTGTTGTTCATCGGCGGCACTGATGCCGATGTGGCGGGCAATGAACTCCGAATGGTTTTCCAATTCGTCCAGGGGTTTGGCGGTGGGCATGAGCATGGCGGGGCCTTTGTGTGGCGATTGTCAGGAACAAGTGGACTCGAGAAAGAGAGGGGCGAGGGGCAGTGACAAACCACGCACGCCCAGTTGGCGAGCTATTGACCGATCAAAGCCGCATAAGCGGCTTCGTCCATCAACGCATCCATTTGTGCGGGCGCGCTGGCGTGCACCTTGAAAAACCAGCCGGCACCCAAAGGGTCGGTATTGGCCAGCGACGGGTCGTCGCGCAGGGCCTCATTGACTTCGGTGACAGTGCCACTGATGGGCATGTACACATCGGCCGCGGCTTTCACCGACTCGACCACGCCGGCGACAGCGCCTTGGTCGAAATGGCTGCCCACCTCGGGCAACTCCACAAACACCACATCCCCCAAGGCGTCTTGGGCGTGGTGGGTGATGCCCACACAGGCCAGCGGGCCCTCTGGGCGAACCCATTCGTGTTCAACGGTGTATTTGAGGCTCATGGGGAGGTTCCTTTGCTGGTTCAATGAATGGGGAGCATTTAATTGGGGTCAGATTCCAATTATTTCGGCCCTCGGTGGTAACGGTTGGGCACAAACGGCATGGCAACCACGGCCATGGGCACGGTTTTGCCGCGCACGATGGCGCTCAATTGCTGACCCGCCGTGGCTTGGGCTGCGTCTACATAGGCCATGGCGATGGGTTGATCGATGCTGGGTCCCAGCAAACCACTGGTGACTTCGCCCACGAGCCGACTGTCCATGGATTGCAACTCAGTGTGTTCTCGCACGGGCACCCGCTCCAAAGCCTGCAGACCGACACGGCGGCGTTGCACGGGCGTGCGGCCGTCCAACTGGGCCAGAACGTGATCTGCTCCTGGAAATCCACCGGCACGGTCACCTGTGCTGCGGCGGACTTTTTGGATGGCCCAGTTCAGGCCTGCTTCAATGGGGGTGGTGTGCACATCGATGTCTTGGCCATACAGGCACAAGCCGGCTTCTAAGCGCAGCGAGTTGCGCGCCCCCAGGCCAATCGGGGCCACATCGTCTTGTGCCAAGAGGGCTTGGGCCAAAGGGCTGGCCGCTTCTTGGGGCACAGAAATTTCGAAGCCATCTTCACCGGTGTAGCCGCTGCGGGTGATGTACAAATCGTGGCCCTGCCAAGTGAAAGAACCCCCCGTCATGAAGACCAAGCTGGATACGCCGGGCATCAAACGCGCCAAGGCATGGCAGGCTTTGGGCCCTTGCAAGGCCAGCAAAGCTTGCTCGGGCAATGGGATGACTTGGCAGCGCAGGCCTATGTGCGCCTGGATGTGAGCAATATCGTTGACCTTGCAAGCGCCGTTGACGATGAGCAGGAGGTCGTCACCACGGTTGACGAACATCAAGTCGTCGATGATGCCGCCTTGTTCATTGAGCAGCAGGCCGTAGCGCTGCTGGTGCAAGCCCAGGCCCATCACATCCATGGGGATCAAAGACTCCAAGGCGCGGGCCGCCTCAGCGCCCACCAGTCTGATTTGGCCCATGTGCGACACGTCAAACAAGCCCGCTGCGGCGCGGGTGTGTTTGTGTTCGGCCATCAGGCCTGCGGGGTATTGCACCGGCATGTCGTAGCCCGCAAAAGGCACCATGCGTGCCCCCAAGGACAAATGCAGGCCATGCAGCGGGGTTTTGAGCAGCGTGTTGTCAGACAAAGTGGGCTCCAGCCAAAGGCAGTGCCAGCCCCATGCCAGCACCGGGAACCCTGTTGTCCGCTTTACCTGAGAGATTCAGACTGCCTATCTGCAGCTTTGCCCCTTCGGTGGATGCCGCTTTGCACGGCACCTCTCTCCAACAGAATCAATTGCGTCAGTCCTTTTGCCTGAGCGTTCAGCCTTCGGCGGTTCTTGCGAACTCTCTCCTGACCGGCGGGATTCTAACCACCCCGCTGATGGCCTTTACATGCCGGCGTAATTGGGCCCGCCGCCGCCTTCGGGTGTGACCCAAATGATGTTTTGGGTGGGGTCTTTGATGTCACAGGTTTTGCAGTGCACGCAGTTTTGCGC
>CAMDLJ010000277.1 GCA_945901665.1 Bordetella parapertussis
TGGCTGTGGCGCGATGAGCGCTGAGTCGATCTATGAGGGCATCAGAAGCCAGCAAAAAATCAACGCAGACCCCAACATCCCCAATCCGCAAATACTACCGCCTTACGACCAATACCAAAAAGAACGCGATAAGTCCAAACCGACGCGACCTGCCAGCCCTGCGTCTTGAAGATGGCCTTCAATGACTGGCTGTTTCATCTAAAGATAGACTAGGTTTTAACCAACGCGCTGACTCATCTCATCCCAACATGCCCAACCCCGCCATCACCCACATCGACGCCCGTCGCTTGGCGCAAAAACGCCTGCCGCGATTGGTGTTTGATTACATCGATGGTGCGGCGGGTCAAGAGACTGCGGCTTTGGGCAACACCAACGATTTGGGTTTGCTCAAGTTGTCGCCAAGGGTTTTGGCCGATTTGCAACCACCAGACCTGGGCACGTCATTTTTGGGCAAACTCTACGCGCAGCCCTTTGGCATCGCTCCCATGGGCATGTGCAATTTGGCTTGGCCGGGCGCAGACCGTGCATTGGCATCTGTGGCCCAAAAGATGGCCTTGCCCTTGGGGGTGTCGACGGCGGCCTCGACACCCATGTCACAAATGTTCAAAGACAGTGGCGGGCAAGCATGGTTTCAGTTGTATGTGAGTGGGTCTGCACAAGCGGGTTTGGCAATGGCCCAGCGGGCGGCCCAAGTCGGCTATGACACTTTGGTGCTGACCGTTGACGTGCCCAAGGTGGCCCCTCGGCCGCGCGATGTGCGCAATGGTTTTCAGATGCCATTTCGCATGGGGCCACGCCAATTTTTGGATTTTGCGCTGCATCCGCGTTGGTCCTTGGCCACGCTGTGGGCGGGCGCGCCATCTCCTGCCAACTTCGACCCCCACCAAGGTGGATTTGATCGCCATGCCTCGCGCGCTGGGGCCAATTGGGCCTTTTTGGACCAGTTGCGAGGGCAGTGGCGGGGCAAATTGATTGTCAAAGGGGTGATGCACCCCGATGATGCCCAGCGCATTGCCGGCATGGGCGTGGATGCGATTTATGTGTCCAACCACGGGGGGCGACAACTCGATGCCGCACCATCGGCCATCAGTGCATTGCATCAGATTCGGCAACGCTTGGGGCCGCCATTCCCCTTGGTATTTGACAGCGGCGTGCGAACGGGGGAGGACATCGTGAAGGCCTTGGCCTGTGGTGCCGATCTGGTGATGTTGGGTCGGCCGGTTTTATATGCCTTGGCCGCCGGTGGCGAGATTGGATTACAGCAATGGTTGACCTCGATGCGCGAAGAACTGGAGGTGGTTTTGTCCCAATTGGGCTTGACCCGCATCCAGGATGTGGGCCCACAAAACTTGGCGTCCACCCCATTTGCGCAGCGCTAATGGCGCTTTAGCCTTGCTCTAGAAATTCTTTCAAGGCCTGTTCAGGGGGATGGGCGTAATTGCTGCGCCGGCTGACAGAGACGTCATCGAACTCACGCATGCGAACGGCCATCTCGGCCGCCTTGATCATCACGGTGATGCCATTGATGATGGGAGCGCCTTCGGTTTGGATGCGAATTTTTCGGTGGTCTTGTCGCCCGCCAAACATCATCATGGGCAGGCCACCGGCAGGGACAATCACATCGGCGCCAGCCGCCAACAAGTGGTCGACTTCTTTTTGGAATTTAGGGGCCAGCTCTGCATAACCTTCTTCGGTGGCAAAGGCGTGCATGAAATCGCTCACTTTGCAATTGACCGCACGCACACCCACGCAGCGCTGGGTCAAGCCATATCGAATCACCTGGTCTTCGTGCCAGGGAGTGAACACCGGGTTGATGGTGATCAGGCCAAATTTTCGCCCCAAGGTGCAAGCGTGCAGCATGGTGGTCTCGCCCAGGCCAATGACGGGGATGTCCACCAAAGACTTCACCTCGGCCAAGCCCGCATCTTGAAAGTGCGAGATGGCGATCACGCTGCAACCCTCTTGCTGGGCGATGACAGCGTTCTTCATGAAATTGCGTGCCATGCGAAATTCGGTCACTGCATGGGTGGTGGTGGCCGGTGGGGTGGTGGTATTGAAGCTGTGGGTGAATGCAGGGTCGATGATGCGTTTCACATGCGCTTCGAGCTGAGTGATGTAGGGCGAATGGGCGACACGGTCGGTGGCCCCTTGGATCCAAATTTTGTGGGTTGTGCGCATGGTGCTTTCTTTATATTTGCAAGTGCAGGGCAGGCGATCAAGCCAGCGAGGGCAGATCGAATATTTTTCCGGGGTTGAGCAAATGGTGAGGGTCCAAGGCTTGTTTGATGACTTTCATCAAGGCGATTTCGGCGGGTTGCCGCGAGCATGACAAAAATGGTTTTTTGATCAAACCCACCCCGTGTTCAGCCGACACGCTGCCTTGGACTTTCTCGACCCAGGAGTAAACCAAGGACTCCACGGCATGGTGCGGTTGTGCGTCTCCCATGCCCGGCACATGCACCACCACATGCAGGTTGCAGTCGCCCACGTGGCCAAAAAACAGCACCACGGCCTTGGGCCATTGTTGATGGATGGCCGCCTGCATGGCTTGGGTGGAGGCTTGCATGGCAGGGGTAGGCAAACCAATGTCAAAACCAATGATGGGGCCCAAGACTTTGCCGTACTCGGCCACGCTGTCCCGGATGGCCCACAAGTCTTGGTTGTCTTGTTGGCTTTGGGCCATCACCACATCGCACAGCACCGCAGATTCCAGCAGTTCGGCCAGGCAATTTTGCAGGCCGCCACCTTGGGGGTGCGATGCAAAATGACCCTCTTCGATCAAGATGTGAAAGCCCTCTTTTTGGGCAAACGGGTAGCGCAACTGGGGCAGGCCCGTGGTCATGCATTGAATGAACTCGGGCCACATGACCTCAAACGCTGACAGCCCCGGGCCCAAATATTTGCGCGCGTGTTGCAGGGTGTGCAACACCTGCTCGAAACTGTCGCATCGGCACATGGCGCTTTGTTGGTGCAAGGGCTTGGCTTGTAAGCGCAGCACCACTTGGGTGATAACGCCCAAGGTGCCTTCGGAGCCAATCAGCAACTGCTTTAAGTCGTAGCCGGTGTTGTTCTTGAGCAAGTGATTCATTGACGACAGCACGCTGCCATCGGCAAGAGCGCATTCCAGGCCGAGCACATGTTCACGTGTCATGCCGTAGCGAATGACTTTGTTGCCGCCTGCATTGGTGGCCAAATTGCCGCCAATGGTGCACGAACCACGAGATCCCAAATCAATCGGGAAATAAAGTCCTGCGGCTTCGGCGGCATTTTGAATCTCTTGCAACGGGGTCCCAGCCCAAGCTGTCAGGGTGCCCATCACCGTGTCCACATGGGAGACACCGCACATTTTTTCGGTGGATAACACCACGCAATTTGCAGTGGGATGGGCGCCCCCGGCCAAGCCGGTCAAGCCCCCTTGGGTGACCACTGGGGTGAGGTGCCGTTGGCAATGCTGGAGCACTTGCGCCACATCTTGCGTGTTGCGCGGATAAACAACGCCCAGCGGCACTGTGGGGGGCAGACCACTCCAGTCTTGCTGGTGTTTGATGTTGGCGGCTGACCCTGTGATAAACCCGTAGGGCTCCAGGCTTTGTGGCAGAGATGTGGCGACGGGGTTAATCATGGGGGGTTTGTACTGAGGGATTGCCGAGCTGAGTCGATTATGCCGATGCACAGGTGCCGCCCATGACAAGGGAAAACCTCTTCAATCTTTCCTTGCAAAGCGCTCGTTTCATCATTAGGATGTTGGACTTGTTTATCTCTGATCTTGAACTTCATTCACTTCATCATATGAATACCAAAAAGCTACTTTCTGCGTTGACAA
>CAMDLJ010000278.1 GCA_945901665.1 Bordetella parapertussis
CAATACCTGGCACCCAGCAGCAGCCATTTACCGGTGCGGCGCTACGTCCACCCCGACACCTTCAAAATGTTTGAAGCCAAGGCCTACGAGATGGGGTTTCAACATGCGGCCGTGGGTGCCATGGTGAGATCCAGTTACCACGCCGATCAACAGGCGCATGCGGCTGAAAACCATACAACTTAAGCCACGGGTTAGCGCGCTGTGCCCTCTTCATCCTCAGGCCTGAAGTCAAGCCGAGGCCATCATCTCCGCTGGGTTGTCACTGGCCAACACCCGTTCTGCCCAAGGCTTTAAGCGCGTGGTGTCGCTGCGCAACACCACTTGTTTGACCGCGAGAATTTGCGTGGGGTGCATGGAAAAGCTGCGCAGGCCCATGCCCAGCAACAAACGGGTCAAGCTGGGGTCGCCCGCCATTTCACCGCACACGCTGATCGCCTTGTCCTGCGCCAGCCCCTGGGCAATGGTGTTGGCCACCAAGTGCAAGATGGCCGGGTGCAAGGGGTCATATAAATCAGCCACTTGCTCGTCAGCGCGGTCAATGGCCAGGGTGTATTGGATCAAGTCGTTGGTGCCGATGGACAAAAAATCAAAGTAGGACAAAAACATGGGCACGGTCAAGGCGGCGGCGGGTATTTCAATCATCGCGCCGACCTTGAGCGGGCCATAGGCCACGCCCTGCCCATCGAGTTGCGCACGTGCGCGCGCCAGCAAAGCCAGAGTTTGGCGAATTTCTTTGCCGTGTGCCAGCATGGGGATGAGCAAATGCACTTGGCCATGTGCCGCCGCCCGCAGAATCGCCCGCAACTGGGTCAAGAACATGGCCGGGTCGGCCAAGCTCCACCGAATGGCGCGCAAACCGAGTGCCGGGTTGAGGTGGGCGGTTTCACGCACGTTGCGGTCCAGTGGTTTGTCGGCGCCAATATCAACGGTGCGAATCGTGACCGGCAAGCCCTGCATGCCCTCAACGGCGCGCCGATAGGCCAGGTATTGCTCTTCCTCCCCAGGCAAATTACCCGCACGACCCATGAACAAAAATTCGCTGCGAAACAGGCCAACCCCCACCGCACCAGCGGCCAAAGCAGCGGCGGCGTCTTCGGGCATTTCAATATTGGCCAGCAATTCAATTTTTTGACCGTCCAAGGTCAAGGCGGGCGTCAAGCGCAGGCGTGAAAGGCGTTCGCGTTCCAAGCTGGCTTGGCGCTGCTTAAAACCATATTCGGCCAACACGATGGGTGACGGATCCACGATCATCACCCCCGCGTCGCCATCGATGATGACCCAATCGTCTTGCTTGACCCAATGGCTGGCATTGCGCGCGCCCACCACCGCCGGGATGTCCAAGCTGCGCGCCACGATCGCGGTGTGCGATGTTTTGCCGCCCACATCGGTGACAAAACCGGCGAACACACTTTGTTTGAATTGCAGCATGTCAGCGGGTGACAGATCATGCGCCACCAGCACCAGGGGCACGTCCTCGGTGTCTTCCAGCAGCAAGTCTTGCTGGCGTTGACTGCCGGGGCGGCGCACCGCCGGTTGCGGCATGCCCGTGGGTGCGCCCTTGAGTTGGCGCAACACGCGCTCGACCACTTGCTCCAAGTCGGCCTTGCGCTCGCGCAGATACAAGTCTTCCATCTCATCAAACTGGCGCGCCACCACGTCGAGTTGGCTGGTCAACGCCCATTCGGCGTTGTAGAGCCGCTCGCTGATCCAATGGGCCACGCCCTCGGCCAGCAATTCATCTTGCAGCAGCATCAAATGCACATCGAGCAAAGCTGCCAGCTCGGTGGGTGCATCTTTGGGCAAAGCCAATTGCAAACGCTGCACATCTTGAAACACCACCTCCTTGGCGCGTTTCAGGCGATTGATTTCGCCTTGGATTTGATCTTGCGTGATGAAGTAATGGGCGACATCGACCCGGCTGGAGGCCACCAATACGGCGCGCCCAATGGCAATGCCCCGCGCAACGGCCAAACCATGAACGGAAAAAGTCATCGCTGACCCCCCTGGTCATGGGTGCGACGCAAAGCCTGCTCAACCATCACTCGCCTTCGCCAAATTTGTCGGCCATCAGCGCCAACAAGGCCTGCATGGCCGCTTGCTCTTGATCGCCGACGGTTTCCAAGGTCACTTGGCTGCCCACCCCTGCGGCCAGCATCATCACCCCCATGATGCTTTTGGCATTGACGCGGCGCTCACCCTTGGTGAGCCAAACTTCGCAAGGAAAGCTGCCCGCAAGCTTGGTGAGCTTGGCCGAGGCACGCGCATGCAAGCCCAATTTATTGATGATGGTGGTGTTTTCAATCATGGGTATCAAAGGCTTACTAAAAAATCAAACAGGGGGTGAAATTTCAACCACCCCCAAGGCGCCGCCCGTCATGGCGCGCTGCAGCAGACCGTCCAGAGGTTCGTGTCGATAACAAACGCTGCGCAGCAGCATGGGCAAGTTGACGCCAGCGATGATCTTTGTCTTGCGACCCCGCGCCCATTGCTGCGCCACATTGGCAGGCGTCGCCCCCAGCACATCGGTGAGCACCAAGACATCGCCATCAGGCGTGTCCATCCACAACTGCTGTGCGGCTTGCAGGCTTTGCTCCGGAGTGTCATTGGCTTGCACGTCCAATGCCAGCACCTCTTGCGCGCACTCCGGGTACACATGCATGGCACAGGCCTTGAGCGCTTGGGCCAATGGCGCGTGGGCAACAATGAAAATGCGGTTGTTCATGGCGGGGAGGTGTCGGGCTCAGACGGTGGGCTGTTGATTATCTCCGCGAGCCCACCAAAAATAAGCATAACCGCCGATGCTGCACAGCATGAAAAAGCCCAAGGCGCCTTGGAAAGCGGCAGTGGTGCTCCACCCAGCAGCCAACAATGCATCGATCCACAGGCCCATGCCCCACTGGATGACAAAAACACCAGCAAAGACCACCAGGTTATAGGCCGACAAAGCGCGGCCCGCCAAGTGCGCGGGAAACGCCATGCCCACCGCTGGTTGGGCCAAGGAAACCACTGTATTGGTGATGAAAAAGGCAATCCAGGTGAGGGTCCCCGTGTCTGCCCCGCCCCACACCACGCCAAACATGGCCAACAAATTAAATGGCAGCCCCCAGCCAATGAGCCGATTGGCGTTGTAGCCATGGTGGGTGAGCCATGGGTTGACCATGCCCCAGCCCCAAAAGGCCAGCAGCATGCTGACATTGATCCAAAACAAACCGGTGGCCGCTTCCAAAGCGGTGTACCCAGAGACTTTCGTCAGCCACGGTCCCGCCCACAGGGTTTGCATGGCGACCAAGCCTCCATAACTGAAAAAACCCAATGGCGACATGCGCCGAAAATAGGGGTGTTGCCAGACCTGCAAATAGGCCTGCCACCATGGCGGCTCTGTCCCTTGGGGGTTGGGCGCTGCTGGGGTTGGCTCCCACTTGGGCACCCACCACAGGATGAACACCATCGATAACAAAACCATGCCAGCCATGGCCCAAAACAAAATCCGCCAGCCCACCAAGGGCAACAGCCACTGCACAGGCAGCGTGGAGGACAACATGCCCAATGAGCCAGTCATCAGCATCCATGAGTTGGCGCGCATTTGGGTGGGGGCGTCAAACCAGCGCCGATACGCGGTCAATGGCGCCATCAGGCAACAAGACACGCCCACACCGGTGAGGATGCGGGCCAAAAATAATCCGGTAAAGCTATCGGCACACGCAAAGGCCACGCAACCCAATACCGCCGCCACCAAAAATGACAGGATCACTTTGTTAGGGCCATGGCGGTCTAGCCAATTCCCCATGGGCAATTGCATGATTGAAAACCCCAAA
>CAMDLJ010000279.1 GCA_945901665.1 Bordetella parapertussis
GTTTGTGTACTCCAAGGCCGCCATGCTAGGCGCGCTTGCTCCCTACCAACGTGCCTTTGCAGGGCGAGACGCGCAGGTGCATTACGCGATGAAAGCCAATTCCTCCTTGGGCGTGTTGCAAGTCTTTGCCCAAGCCGGTTGCGGCTTTGACATTGTGTCGGGTGGCGAACTCAGCCGCGTGCTCGCTGCGGGCGGCCAAGCGGACAAGGTGATTTTTTCCGGCGTAGGCAAAACCCGCGCCGAGATGCGCCAAGCGCTCGATGCGGGTATCGCTTGCTTTAATGTAGAGAGCGAGGCGGAACTTGATGTTCTCAGTGAAGTGGCGCTGTCGTGCGGCAAAGTCGCGCCAGTCAGCATCCGCGTCAACCCCAATGTAGACCCGCAAACCCACCCCTATATTTCCACTGGGCTCAAGGGCAACAAGTTTGGCATTGCCCACGAAGACACTTTGCGTTGCTACCAACACGCCGCCTCCTTGCCCGGCTTGAAGGTGGTGGGCATCGACTTTCATATTGGCTCGCAAATCACCAGCGCAGGGCCTTATGTGGATGCGGTCGACAAGATGCTGGACTTGGTAGAGGCCATTGAAGCTGCTGGCGTCCCTATCCACCACCTCGACTTTGGCGGCGGCTTGGGCATCAATTACAACGGCGACACGCCACCCGCCGCCGATGCGCTGTGGGCGCAACTGCTGGCCCGCTTGGATGCGCGTGGTTTTGGCAAGCGTCGCTTGATGATCGAACCTGGGCGTTCGCTGGTGGGCAATGCCGGTGTGTGCCTGACCGAAGTGCTGTATTTGAAACCTGGCGAGAAAAAAAACTTTTGCATCATTGACGCTGCCATGAACGACTTGCCGCGCCCAGCGATGTACCAAGCGTTTCACCAAATTGTTCCGCTGGCCCAACGCGGAGGTGAAACCACGGTGTATGACGTGGTCGGCCCCGTGTGCGAAAGCGGCGACTGGATTGGCCGCGACCGCCCGCTGACTGTACAGGCGGGTGACCATATGGCGGTGTTGTCGGCAGGGGCTTATTGCATGAGCATGGCCAGCAACTACAACACGCGCGGACGGGCGGCAGAGGTGTTGGTCGATGGTGACAAAGTGCACATCATTCGCGAGCGTGAAACCTTTGCCGATCAAATGCGGGGAGAGCGGTTGATCTGACCGGCTCTCTTGGCTTGTGGTTTTCATTGCCGTGCTCTAGGGGGTGAACTTCCCCTCCGAACCGCCATCTCGGGGTATGCGAGCCTCCCCCAGTCGCTTCGCTCGGATGTCGTCGGCCCGCACACCCACTCGTGCCGGTCTCCATGTGATGTTGGGTGATCAACAGTTGGCGTACAAAAGTGGTTGCGATCTACTGCATCATTGGCAAGCGACCGGTTTGCTCACACAGTTCTTGTTCGCAGCACCAGTGGTGGATGCGCCGCCGGACAACATCGGAGCGCAGCGACTGGCGGAGGGTGGCGTGCCCGCCAGCGAGGCGGGTTCAGCTCAAAGAGATGTGCAACAGAGCGGGGCGGGTTCAGCAACCATGAGTGCTCAAAAAAATTGGAATCTGACCCCCATAAAAAGCAGCGAAACGGGCTCAGCCCATCACGTGTGATGGCGTTTGCGCCAGCTGTGCCACAGGCGCCATGCCAGCAAGGCGGCCAAAATTTCGCCGTAGATCCACACCTCAGTTTGATTGTTTTTACCCGCGCGCATCCAATAAAAATGCAGCACCGCCAAGGCTGCCACGGCATACACGCTGCGGTGCAAAGCCTGCCAGCGCTGCGACCCCAACCAACGCACTGCTCGGTTGAACGACGTGGCCGCCAAGCTGGCCAAGATCAGCAAAGCCAAAAATCCAACCAAGATAAACGGGCGCTTGGCAATGTCGCGGGCGATGTCTGCCAGCTCCAGGCCCATGTCCAGCCAGGCGTAGCACAACAGATGCAACACGGCGTACACAAACACATTCACACCGATCATGCGCCGAAAGCGCATCAACAACAACTGACCGGTGAGCACCCGCAGCGGGGTTATAGCCAGCGCCAGACACAATGCGCGCAGGGTCCAGTCGCCGGTTTGGCGGATCAGGGCTTCGGCCGGGTTGGGGCCCAACGCGTCGTTGGCTGCGGCATACATCAACCACACAGCTGGAAGCGCCAACAACAGCCCCAAGCATGGCTTGGCCGCAGGATGACGCCACATGCGCTGCGGATCAATAATTTTTGGTCAAGTCCATGCCAGCGTACAACTGGCCCACCTGGGCTTCGTAGCCGTTGAACATCAAGGTCTTGCGCTTTTTAGTCAGCAAGCCATCTTCGCCAATGCGCCGCTCGGTCGCCTGGCTCCAGCGCGGGTGATCCACATTGGGGTTCACATTGGAGTAAAAACCATATTCATGCGAAGCGGACTTGACCCATGCGGTCGCCGGTTGCTTTTCCACAAAGCGAATTTTCACTATGCTTTTGGCATTTTTGAAGCCGTACTTCCACGGCACATTCAAACGAATCGGCGCGCCGTTTTGGTTGGGCAGAACTTCACCGTACATGCCAAAGGTCAACAAGGTCAAGGGGTGCATGGCCTCATCCAAGCGAAGTCCCTCCACATAGGGCCACTCCAACACACGCGAACCCACAAAAGGCATGGTTTTGGGATCGGCCAGGGTTACAAATTCAACAAATTTGGCGCTGCCTTGGGGCTCCACCCGCTTGATCAACTCAGACAGGGAGTAACCCACCCAAGGGATCACCATGGACCATCCTTCAACGCAACGCATGCGGTAAATGCGCTCTTCCATGGCACTGAGTTTGAGCAGGTCTTCAATGTCCCAACGGCCGGGTTTTTTGACCAGACCCTCGATCTCGACCGACCATGGCCGGGTTTTCAAGCTGTGGGCGTTTTTAGCTGGATCGGCCTTGTCGGTGCCAAATTCGTAAAAGTTGTTGTAAGTGCTGGCGTCGGCATAGGTGGTGGGCTTTTCCATGGTGTTGGCCCCAGCCACGGTGGAGGGGCGAGACGCCAAGGGTGCCAACTTGCCCGGACGCGCCAAGGCTTTGTCACTTTGGGCCAGGGCCTGGCGGGAGGCCCAGCTCGCCAGTGCCGCCCCGGCCACACCGGTGGCGAGGTGTTGCATGATTTGGCGGCGGTTATGGTGGGCGCTGGCAGGGGTGATCTCGCTGCCCAGTGGGTGGTTGTGTCCATTGTCTGAATGACGTATGCGCATGGGGATCTCCGATCAAATTCAAAACATTGTGCCTCACCCTCGAAAAAAAACCGGCCTGAAGGCCGGTTTCTCCACACTGGCTGGGCTGAATATCAGCGCAAACCTGCGATGTAATCAGAAACCGCTTTGATTTCGCGGTCGTTGAGCTTGGCCGCCACTTGGGTCATGGTGAGGTTATTGAGGCGAACGCCATCGCGAAATCCGCTGAGTTGCGCCGTGGTGTAGTCGGCATGCTGGCCGCTCAAACGGGGGTATTGCGATGGCAGGCCTGCTCCGTTGGGGCTGTGGCAGCCAGCGCAAGCGGGAATTTGACGATCGGCAATGCCGCCACGATAAATCCGCTCACCCATGGCCACGGTTTGCTTTTCCTTGGCAAAACCCGGTTTGGCCTTTTGCTGACCCAACCAGGCCGAGATGTTTTTCATGTCTTCTGGGCTGAGCGCAGCAACCATGCCCGACATGATGGCATTGGCCCGTTTGCCCGACTTGAACTCTTGCAACTGTTTGTTGAGGTATTCAGGGTGTTGGCCTGCCAACTTGGGGTTGGCCGGAGAACCTGAGTTGCCATCAGCGCCATGACAAGCCGCGCAAGGGGC
>CAMDLJ010000280.1 GCA_945901665.1 Bordetella parapertussis
GGCCATGGGCATTTTGAATGGAAAAAACTTGGTGCTGGGCTTGAGCGGGGGCATTGCCTGCTACAAGGCCGCTGAACTGTGCCGCGCTTTGGTCAAGGCCGGTGCCCAGGTTCAGGTGGTGATGACCGAGGCGGCCAGCGCCTTCATCACGCCAGTGACCATGCAGGCCTTGTCTGGCCAAGCGGTTTATTTGTCGCAATGGGACGCCCGCCAAGACAACAACATGGCCCACATCAACCTCACCCGAGCGGCCGACGCCATCTTGGTGGCCCCAGCCAGCGCAGATTTCATGGCCAAATTGCTGCACGGGCGCGCCGACGACTTGCTCAGCCTGGCGTGTCTGGCCCGGCCCCTAGAGCGCGTGCCATTGCTGTTGGCCCCTGCCATGAACCGTGAGATGTGGGCGCACCCGGCCACACAGCGCAACGTTGCGCAGTTGCGCGCCGATGGCTGCACCGTCTTGGGCGTGGGCCAAGGTGACCAGGCCTGCGGCGAGGTGGGCGACGGGCGCATGCTCGAGGCCGATGAGTTGCTGCACACGCTGGAGGCGTTTTTCACCCCCAAGTTGCTGCACGGGCGGCGTGTGTTGGTCAATGCCGGCCCCACTTATGAAGCCATCGACCCGGTGCGCGGCATCACCAACCGCTCCAGCGGCAAGATGGGTTTTGCCATCGCCCGCGCCGCAGCCGACGCCGGTGCGCAGGTCACTTTGGTGGCCGGGCCCGTGGCTTTGGTCACGCCCCATGGCGTGCAGCGCATCGATGTGATCAGCGCTGAACAAATGCATGCGGCGGTGCTGGCGCAGGCGGCATTGGCCGATGTGTTTGTGGCCGCAGCGGCGGTGGCCGATTGGCGGGTGGACCAATCCGCAGCGCAAAAAATCAAAAAAGAAGCGGGTGTCGCGCCCCGGGCCTTGCGATTTTTGGAAAACCCCGATATCTTGGCCGCCGTGGCCGCCAGTGACCGTGCCCGCAGTGGGCGCTTGTTTTGCGTGGGCTTTGCCGCGGAGAGCGAAAACCTGCTGGCCCACGCACAAGCCAAACGCGCACGCAAGAACGTGCCCTTGTTGGTGGGCAATATCGGCCCAGACACATTTGGCCAAGACGACAACGCCTTGCTCTTGGTGGACGCGAACGGCCACCGCGAGCTCGCCCGTGCCAGCAAGGCCGATCTGGCGCGCGAATTGATCCACGACTTGGCCACCCGTTTGGGCCCGAAAGCACCATGAGAATCGACGTGAAAATTTTGGATCCGCGCTTGGCGGATCACATGCCCAAATACGCCACCCCGGGCAGCGCGGGCCTGGATTTGCGCGCATGCATCGACGCCCCCCTGGTGCTGGCACCCAACGCCTGGCAACTGGTGTCCACGGGCTTGGCCATTCACTTGGCCGACCCGGCGTATGCCGCGATGATCTTGCCCCGCTCTGGTTTGGGCCACAAGCACGGCATTGTGTTGGGTAATTTGGTGGGTTTGATCGACAGCGACTACCAAGGCCCCTTGATGGTGAGTGCCTGGAACCGCAGCCCCACGGCATACACCTTGGCCCCCATGGAGCGCTTGGCCCAACTGGTCATCGTGCCGGTGGTGCAGGCCAGTTTTCGGGTGGTGGAAGATTTTGGGCAAACCACCGAGCGCGGTGCCGGTGGCTATGGATCAACAGGGACTGCCTGAATTCAGTGCAAGCTCGCGCCCCCTGGCGCTTGCGGTACAACCTTGAAAAATCCTGTGCCCGCACTGCCGCGACCGACTTCATCGATGTTGGCTTCGCGCACGGCAGCCACTTGCATGTCGATGTACAGGGACAAGCCAGCCAAGGGGTGATTGCCATCGAGCACCACATGGTCGGGGTACAGGTCGGTGACGGTGTAGAAAACATCGCTGGGCGCTTCAGGGTTGCAACCCACGGGCAGGGCATGGCCTTCGATGGTCATGCCCACCTCGATCTCGGTTGGAAACAAAGCGCGCGCCTCTAAAAAAACCAGCTCTTCATTGAACAAGCCAAAGGCGTCTTCGGGTTCGAGGTGCAGTTTGAGCTTGTCACCAGCGGCCAGACCCAACAAGCCTTGTTCAATTTTGGCGAGCAAATCTTCGCCACCGAGCAAAAATTCAACCGGGTCGGTGAGTTCATCCAGGATTTCGCCCAAAGAGTCTTTCAAGGTCCAGGTCAGCGCGACCACGCAGGGGGATGTGATTTTCATGGGCAGAATTGTCGCAGTTTGCGCCTGGACCTATGATGGGCCCATGCAAACGCAACAACCCCTGGCCATGCTCGGAGGCCTCACTGCCAGCGCCTTCATGCAGCGGTATTGGCAAAAAAAACCTTTGTTGGTGCGCCAAGCCTTTCCCCAATTCAAGCCTTTGCTCTCGCGCAAGCAATTGTTTGAACTGGCGGCCAGCCCTGAGGTGGGTTCACGCTTGGTTCAAGGCAAAGGCCGCGACTGGCAGATGCGCCACGGGCCCTTACAGGCACGTCAGCGCCCTCCTTTTGCCCAGCCGCATTGGACGCTGCTGGTGCAAGGGGTGGACTTGCATGCCCAAGCGGCGGCTGATTTTTTGCAGGCCTTTCGCTTTGTGCCCGATGCCCGTTTGGACGATTTGATGGTCAGTTGGGCCAGCGACGGCGGTGGGGTGGGGCCGCATTTTGACAGTTATGACGTTTTTTTGATGCAAGCCCAAGGGCAACGGCGATGGCGCTATGGCGCTCAAAAAGATTTGTCTTTGCAGCCTGGCATGCCGCTGAAAATTTTGTCCAATTTTCAACCGCGCTGGGACGTGGTGCTCGACCCCGGTGACATGCTTTACCTGCCGCCCCGCTATGCCCATGAAGGCACTGCTGTGGGGGAGTGCATGACCTATTCGGTGGGTTTTCGGGCCCCCGACATGGCCGAATTGGGGCGCGATGTGTTGCAACGTTTGTCCGAGCGCTGCGAGGATGAGCTCCCCACCCGCCTGTACACCGACCCCAAGCAGGCGGCGGTGTCGCACCCGGCCCAAATGCCAGCAAACTTGCAAGCATTTGCCCAAAAGGCGGTGCAACACATGCTGGATCGGCCCCATGCCGTGCACCAGGCATTGGGAGAGGTGATGACCGAGCCCAAGGCGCAGGTTTGGTTTGAGCCGCGCCCTGTACCCCGGCGCATTCGGGCTTGGGTGCTGGATGCATGCAGCCGCATGTTGTACGACGATGGGCACATTTACCTCAACGGTGAGAGTTGGCGCGCCAGTGGTGCCGATGCCCGTTTGATGCGGGCCTTGGCCGACCAACGCGGCCTTGACGAAACCCAATGGCGATTGGCCAGCCCAGCGGCCCAAGCCTTGTTGCGCGAGTGGGGTGAACAAGGTTGGTGCCACCCGATGTGAGGCATGCCAACTGCGCACCGGCTTGGGGCGTATGCCGCAAAGCCGGGCGTCATGAAGGCATAGAACCCAGGATTTACCCTATAATCAGTGGCTGAGTTGAGGAAGCTTCTGAGTCCATCGGCTCGGCCACGCCAAGGTGTGGCGGTACCAACAACGAGTTTTATCTACCCCTTCAAAGGAAATCATCATGAAAAAATCACTCCTCTTGGCCGCTCTGATGGCCGCCGCTTTGGTCGCTTGTGGCAAAAAAGAAACCCCTGCTCCTGCACCCGCTCCCGCACCTGCTGCTGCGCCTGCACCGGCTGCTGACGCATCTGCCCCCGCACCTGCTGCTGATGCCGCCGCTGCACCCGCAGCCGCTCCTGCTGCACCTTCTGGCGAAAAGAAGTAATTCTTTTTGTCAGTTCACAAAAAAACCACCTTCGGGTGGTTTTTTTGTATCTG
>CAMDLJ010000281.1 GCA_945901665.1 Bordetella parapertussis
CCGGCGATGCGGCCATAGCTGTCAAAGCGCGGCAAGGCGCCCATCAAGGCCAGGGCTTGGCCAATCGGTGCGCCTTCGCTCTTCAAGTTGTCGCTGCCCCACAGCACCATGGCGATGGAGGCGGGCAAGGCGTTGCCGTCTTCGATGTAACGGTCCAACAGGCGTTGGGCTTGTTTGGCGCCATCCTTGACTGCAAAAGCGCTGGGGATGCGAAACGGGTCAAAGCCATGCAGGTTGCGACCGGTGGGCAGCACCTCGGGGGTGCGCAGCACGTCGCCACCCGGGGCGGGGCGCACATAGTGGCCGTCCAGGGCCCGCAAAATGGCGCTGACTTCGGTTTCGCTGGCCATCTGGTGGTTGGCTTCAATCAGCTTTTTCACCATGGCCAAGGGGCCCTCTTCGCGTGGCAGTTGCGACAGCTGCAATATTTTTTCGGCGCTGTGGCCATTGACCAAGGCCTGGGCGGACTCGCGGCTGAGGGTTTGGCCGTGACCGGCATCGGCCATTGAAACCAACAAATCCATGCGCTCGGCCTCGGAGGGCGCGCGCCCGGCCACATGCAGGCCGTGGGGGATGAGGGTGTACTCCAACTCCAACAATTGTTCGGCCAGCACGGCCACGCGGGCGTCGATGGCTGCGGGCGTGTCCAGGTTCCACAAGGGCACGGCGTCGGCCAAGTCCAGCTCAGCGGCTTGCGACTGCAGCAGCAGTGCCAACTCGGGGCGCTCGGAGGCGCCGGGCTCCAGGCCGCGCCAGCGGTCGATGGAGGACTTGAGCTCGGTCAAGCCTTTGTACAAACCCGCTTGCGACACCGGTGGGGTGAGGTAGGAGATCAAGGTCGCGCCACTGCGGCGCTTGGCAATCGCCCCTTCGGACGGGTTGTTGGAGGCGTACAGGTAGATGTTGGGCAGGTCGTGGATCAAGCGGTCGGGCCAGCAGCTGCCCGACATCCCGGTTTGCTTGCCCGGCATGAATTCCAGCGCGCCGTGGGTGCCAAAGTGCAGCACGGCGTGGGCTTGAAAGTCTTCGCGCAAGTAGCGGTAAAAAGCCGAAAACGCATGGGTCGGGGCCAAGCCTTTTTGGAACAACAAGCGCATCGGGTCGCCTTCATAGCCAAACGAGGGCTGCACGCACACCAGCACATTCCCCCACTGCTTGCCCAGCACAAAAATGGATTGGCCGTTGCTCAGCTGGCGCCCAGGTGCAGGGCCCCATTGGGCTTCGATCTCTTGGAGCCAGGTTTCGCGTTGCACATGGTCTTCGGCCGCGATCAGGTGGTGCACATTGGCGTCGGCGCCGTATTGCGCGGCGTTGCCGTGCAACAGGCTTTCGCGCAAGGTGTCCACGCTGTCGGGCATGTCCACGGTGTAGCCCTGGGCCTTCATGGCAGCCAAGGTGTGGAAGATGGACTCGAACACGCTCAAGTAAGCGGCGCTGCCGATGTTGCCGGCGTTGGGCGGGAAGTTGAACACCACCAGGGCGAGCTTGCGCTGGGCGCGCTCGCTGCGGCGCAAGGCCACCATTTTGCTCACGCGCGCGGCCAGCATGTTGGCGCGCTCGGGGCATGAGGCCATGTCTTGGGTGCGGTCTTGGTCGGTGAAGGTGCAGGCATGCTGGCAGCCGGTGCAGGTCACACCAGCGTTGCCTGGGCGTCCGCCAAACACCATCGGCGCGATGGAGCCGTCCAGCTCGGGGATGGCCACCATGATGGTGCTCTCCACCGGCAGCAGGCCACGCTCGGAGCCACCCCATTCGGTGAGGGTTTGGAACTCCACGGGTTGCGCGGCGATGTAGGGCACATCGAGCTTGGCCAGCACTTCTTCGGCGGCTTTGGAGTCGTTGTAAGCAGGCCCGCCAACCAACGAAAACCCGGTGAGCGAAATCAGCGCGTCGATGGTGGGGCGGCCGTTTTTGAAGAAGTATTCATCGATGGCGGGGCGGCTGTCCAGGCCCGCAGCAAAGCAGGGGATGACGCGCAGGCCGCGCGCTTCCATGGCGGCGATCACACCGTCATAGTGCCCGGCATTGTTGGACAGCAAATAAGAGCGCAGCACCAGCAGGCCTACCGTGCCCTTGACCGGGCCTTGGGCGGGGGCGGGCAACACACTGGCGTCTTCGCTGAAGCGGCCTTTGAGGCGTGGGTGGTAGACGCCCATTTCGGGGTATTCGATGGGCGCTTGGGGCTTGAGCACACCGCGCAGGTGTTTGCGCTCGCCAGAGGCACCGCGATCGACCACGTGGCGGATCAGGTTGAGGATGTTTTCGTCGGAGCCGCCCAGCCAGTATTGCAAGGTCATGAAATAGGCGCGCACATCTTGCGCTGTGCCGGGAATGAAGCGCAGCATTTGCGGAATGCGGCGCAACATCTTGAGTTGGGCGGCACCACCGGTGCTGTTTTTTTCTTTTTTGCCACGCAGTTTTTTCAACAAGGCCATGGGGCCGCTGGCGGGCTTGCCCATGTCAAAGTTGCCCAGTCGGGTCAACTGGACCACTTCAGTGGCCGAGGCCATGCAAATCATGGCGTCGCATTGGTCGCGCCGCTCGCGCAGGGCCGGCAGGATGGGTAAAAAGTGGTCTTCCAAAAACAACATGCCCGCCACCACGATGTGGGCCTGGGCAATGTCGGCTTTGCAGCGCTCAATGGCGGCTTCGTTGTTGGCAAACTCAGAGGCCGCGTGCAAGGACAGTTGCAGGCCAGGTACCTCGCGGGCCAAGCTGTGGCGCGCGCGCTCGGTGGCACTGGCCAAATGGGTGTCCATGGTGACGATGGTCACCCGCACCGGTGTGGGTGGGGCCTTGGCCAAGGCGTCAGCGGCTGAAGTGGGCTTTGGCATCGTAGAGTGTCTCCACTGTGATGGTGGCCAGCCCTTGTTCGCGGGCGAAGCGCTCGGTGTTGCGGCGGGCTTTGCCGCGCACGAAAAATGGAATCTTGTTGAGCTCTTTTTCGGCGTCGGTGGTCCACCCGCCGGGTTCGCTGGCCGGTGCGGTCGCGACAGTGGCGCTGGGTTTGTCGATGGTGATGGGCTCGGCGCTGGCCGCTGTGGCTGACAGCGTTGGGCTGGGGCGGGTCGAGCCCAGGTGTGAGGGCGCAGCGCCTTCTTTGAACTCAAAGTCTTCGCGGAACATGCCCAACAGGTGTTCTTCCAGGCCCATCATCAGCGGATGCACCCAGGTGTCAAACAACACATTCGCCCCTTCAAAGCCCATTTGGGGCGCATAGCGGGCGGGGAAGTCTTGCACGTGGATGGGGGCCGAGATGACCGCGCAAGGAATGCCATGGCGTTTGGCAATGTGGCGCTCCATTTGGGTGCCCAAAATCAACTCGGGTTGGAGTTCGGTGATTTGTGTCTCGACCGCCAGGTAGTCGTCGCTGATCAGCGCCTCTACCCCGTAGAGCTTGGCCGCGTCACGCACTTCGCGGGCAAATTCGCGGCTGTAGGTGCCCAGGCCCACCACCTCAAAGCCCATTTCTTGGCTGGCCACGCGGGCCGCGGCAATGGCGTGAGATGCGTCGCCAAACACATAAACGCGTTTGCCGGTGAGGTAAGTGGAGTCGACCGAGCGTGCATACCAAGGCGCATGGGCGCGCTCGGGCGTGTCGATGTTGGCTGTCAAGCCGGCCAAGGCCTGCACCTCGGCGATGAAGTCGCGCGTGGCCCCCATGCCAATCGGCACGGTGCGGGTGAAGGGCTGTTGGTGTTGGCGCTGCAGCCACAGGGCGGTGGTGTTGGCGACTTCGGGGTACAGCACCACGTTGAAGTCGGCCTCGCCCAAGCGGGCGATGTCGGCCACGCAGGCATT
>CAMDLJ010000282.1 GCA_945901665.1 Bordetella parapertussis
GGTTTTCAGTTCGTCGGCTTTACTTCGGGGTGCCTGTGCCATCCAGTTTCCATGGTTACTGGGTCTGCGGCAGGGGCCCCTTGGGGCATCGACCTCACCGCGGCTCTCTGGCGTGCTCTAATCTCACTGAAATCAAGCACTTGGAACAAACCGCTGGTGAACAACATTATAGGCACAGCCGACGCATCGGTATCACCACAGGCCCAAACCTTGCGGGTGGACGAGGAATCTGCTGGACAAAGGCTAGACAACTTTTTGATCCGCCATCTCAAAGGCGTGCCCAAAACCCATGTCTATCGCATCATCCGTTCGGGTGAAGTGCGGGTGAACAAGGGCCGCGCCTCGCCGGACACGCGCTTGGCCGCCGATGACGCGGTGCGCTTGCCCCCGGTCAGGGTATCGGCAAGGGCCTTGGACAAAGCCCAGGCCATCGTGCCTGAACGCGACTTTGCCGTGATGCTGGAGGACGCCCACCTCATCGCGGTCAACAAACCCGCTGGATTGGCGGTGCACGGCGGCAGTGGGGTGAGCTTTGGGGTTATCGAGCAAATTCGCCAGTCCATGCCCCATGCCAATGAATTTGAGTTGGTTCACCGGCTCGACCGCGAGACCTCGGGTATTTTGCTGGTGGCCAAAAAGCGCAGTGCCTTGAAGCACTTGCAAACCCAATTTCGCGAGCGCTCCACCGACAAAACCTATTTGGCTTTGGTGCGTGGGATTTGGCCGCAACGGCAAAAGGTCATCGACCTGCCATTGCAAAAATTTTTGCTCACCAACGGCGACGGCAGCGAGGGCGAGCGCCGGGTGCGGGTGGTGGGGCCCAACGACCCGCAGGGGATGCGCGCCATCACCTTGGTCAAAGTGGCCCGTTTATTGGGGGACTACACCCTGCTGGAGGTGACCATCAAAACGGGGCGCACCCACCAAATACGCGTCCACCTGGCCAGCTTGGGCCACCCGATCTTGGGCGACGACAAGTATGGTGATTACGATTTGAACAAGTCCCTGCAAAAAATGGGATTGCGGCGCATGTTTTTGCACGCATGGAAGTTACAGTTCAGGCACCCCGCCAGCGGGGAACTGGTGGCCTTGAATGCGCCCTTGCCCCCCGAACTTCAAAATTTCATTGACCATGTCGCTCCCCCGACCCCGCCAGTTTGACCTGATTGCCTTTGACTGGGATGGCACCCTGTACGACTCCACGGCCTTGATCGTGCGTTGCATCCAAGATGCGGTGCGAGATGTGGGCGGCACGGTGCCCGATGCGCAGTCTGCGGCCTACGTCATCGGCATGGCTTTGATGCCAGCCCTGGCCAAAGCCGCGCCGGATGTGCCTCCAGAAAAATACCCCTTGCTCAACGAAAGATATCGGCACCACTACCTGGCCCGCCACGATGAGTTGAGTCTTTTCGACGGCGTGGTGCCGATGCTGCAAAGCTTGCGTGAGCGCCATCATTGGGTGACCGTGGCCACTGGCAAAAGCCGCCAAGGCCTCAACCATGCTTTGCAGGCTGTGGAAATCAAGGGCTTGTTTGATGGCTCGCGCACAGCGGATGAGACCGCCGGCAAGCCCGACCCCTTGATGCTGCACGAGTTGATGCGTGAATTTGGCGTGGCACCTGAACGCACCTTGATGATTGGCGACACCACCCATGACTTGGCCATGGCCCAACATGCGGGATGCGCCAGCTTGGGTGTGAGTTACGGCGCCCACGACCCCGCCGGTTTTGCCGCGCACCAACCGTTGGCGGTGCTGCATTCGGTGGCGCAACTACACGACTGGTTGTTGCAGCATGCTTGAGTGGGTCGCTTTGTGCCAAAGCCGAGATTTGGTCGATGGGCAGTTGGCCGTGCCCTTCGATGTGGTGTACAGCGGCCAATCCTGTCGGGCTTTTGCTGTGCGCTTCGAGGGACAGGTGCAAGCCTACCTCAACCGCTGCAGCCATGTCGCGATGGAAATGGACTTTCAGCCTGATCGTTTTTTTGATGTCGCTGGGCAATGGCTGGTCTGTGCCACCCATGGGGCGACTTATGCGCCAGCCACAGGAGCGTGTGCAGGGGGGCCTTGTCGGGGCAACTTGGTGAAAATTAACACCTTGGAGAAAGACGGTGTGGTTCACTGGCATACTGACCACAATTTACAGCCTTTGATCTTTTGAGCCCACATGACTGACCTGCCCCAAGACAACCCCGCCACGGCCAATCCATCTGCATCTGCGCTCAACACCGTTTGGGAGCGCGCAGTCATGGAGAGCGTGGCCCTGGGCTATTTGAAAGAACAGCGTCGCGCGCGGCAGTGGCGCAATGCTTTGCGTGTGGCTTGGTTGGTGTTTTTGGTGGTGATGTCTTGGGTGGTTTTGCACCGGGGCGGCAGCAGCACCAACACCACCGCGCCCCACACAGCGGTGATCGAGATCAAGGGCGAGATCGATGCCGATGGCTTGGCTGGCTCCAGCGCCGTGGTCACTTCATTGCGCTCGGCCTTCGAGGACGAGGGCTCGCAAGCTGTGGTTTTGTTGATCAACTCACCTGGTGGCAGCCCGGTGCAGGCGGGCATCATCAATGATGAAATCGCACGCTTGAAGAAAAAACACAATAAACCCGTTTACGCCGTGGTGGAAGAGTCGTGTGCATCGGCGGCTTATTACATTGCGGTGGCGGCCGATCAAATTTATGTCGACAAAGCCAGCATTGTGGGCAGCATTGGCGTGTTGATGGATGGCTTTGGATTCACCGGTTTGATGGACAAACTCGGGATTGAGCGGCGCTTGATGACCGCGGGTGAAAACAAGGGCTTTTTAGACCCCTTCAGTGCCCAAACCAAAACCCAACGCGCCCATGCGCAGGCCATGCTGGACCAAATTCATCAGCAATTCATCGCCGTGGTGCGCAAAGGCCGAGGAGACCGATTGAAAGAAACGCCCGAGCTTTTCAGTGGCTTGTTTTGGAACGGTCAGCGGGCGGTTGAGTTGGGCTTGGCCGATGGCCTGGGCAGCTTGGACTTTGTGGCCCGCGACATCGTCAAAGCCGAAGATTTGGTCGATTACACGCAGCGCGACAACGTGGCTGAGCGCCTGGTCAAGCGCTTTGGTGCCTCGGTGGGCGAGGGCATGGGTCGTGTGATGCGTGCGAGTGTGCCCAGCGTGCGCTGAGTTGCCTCAGGCGCCGATGGCAAACACCGTTGGCACATCTTTGGCGGGGATGTGGTTTTTGTGCCGCCAAGTTTGCACATCATGGCACTCAATGTGTGCCTGGGGCAAGGTCAAGCCACTGGCCATGCACACCCGGGTGCTCCCTTTGAGGTGCGTCATCAAGGCTTGCCAAAGGGCGGGGTTGCGATAGGGTGTTTCAATGAATATTTGGCTCTGACCCAAACTGTGAGCGGTGTTTTCGAGTTGGCGCAAACGGGTTTGGCGCTCGCTGGCATCTTGCGGCAGATAACCCACAAAAGCAAAATTTTGACCGTTGAGGCCACTGGCCGCCAAAGCCAGAAGCAATGAAATCGGCCCCACCAAAGGCACCACCGCCACCCCCAGATCGTGCGCTGCGCGCACCACCGAGCTGCCCGGGTCGGCAATGGCCGGCATGCCGGCCTCGCTGAGCAAGCCCAGATCGTGGCCTGCCAGTATGGGCCCCAGCAACGTGCGCGCGTCAAACTCGCCGCGGTGGTCGCCTTTTTTGTGCACCGCGTGGGGCAACTCTTGGATGTCGAGTTGTTGCAATGGCTTGGTCAAAGGCACCAATGCGTCGATGCGCTTGAGGTAAGCGCGGGCGCTTTTGGCGTTTTCAC
>CAMDLJ010000283.1 GCA_945901665.1 Bordetella parapertussis
GCTGACTTCAATGCCCGTTTGCGCGCCATCGAAGCCGGCCGCGCCGCCATGCTGGCCGCTATGCCGGCCTTGAAAGCGGCTTTGGCAGTCACCCGCTGACCCTGGTGCGATGCCAGGCGGGGTGTTGCCAGGCTTGGGCCTATGACAAATTTGGGCTTTGTGACTTTGTGAAGCAGCGAAAAAAAAGAGGCCCCGTTTTGCAACGGGGCCTTGAAGGGATCCCGGAACCGTGAGGTTACGACAGGATCCGAGGAGACAAAGGTTCGTGCCGGGGGCCAGGGGCCCCAGACATTCAGCGCTTTTTGCTGGCGGTCTTGGCGGCGGTGACGGCAGATGCGGTCACGGCGTTGAAGTTGGCTTCGGCCATGTCGGTGGCTTGCTTGACCGCTTTTTGCATGGATTCCATGGCGTTTTGGCTGGCAGCCACGGCGCTTTTGACCATGGACACGGCGGTTTCGGAACCGGCAGGGGCGTTTTTGGCGGCCGAGTCAATCAGGTTGGAAAAAGTTTTTTGGGCTTCGACAGACTTTTCTTCCATGGCTTTGCCGAACTGTGCCCCGGTGCTGGTGGCAATGTCATACAGATGGCGGCTGTAAGAAACAGATTTTTCGGCCATGGGCTGAAAAATGCCGGCTTGCAGGGCCATCAACTCTTGCATGTCTTTGACGCCCATGGCGGCTTGGGCATGGCCCATGGTTTCCGACAAAGCGGCTTTGGAGGCGGTCAGGTTGAGTTCAACCATTTTTTCGAAACCGGCAAAGGCTGAATGGGTCAGGCCGTAAAAGGCTTCGAGGTTGGCTTTGTGGCTGGAGGTGATTTGGTCTGCAGTGATCATGGTGAGTCCTTAGATGGTTGGGTTTCACTGCGTCGCGGTTAATGTTGCGTTGCAGCATGGTATGAAGTATAGGGTTACCCCGGGTGTTTTCAAGCCATTTTTGCTGCGTTGCAACATATTAGAGTGGCTGTTCTAAATCGGCATCAAACCGGGACAATCGCGGGCCGTGAACATTTATTACACCAGCCCCCACGTTCAGCAGCTCCCACCTGGGCATCGGTTTCCCATGGGCAAGTACGAGCGGCTGCGCCAGCGCTTGGGCCAGGAGTTGCCTCAGCTGCGTTTGTCCCTGGCCGATCCGGTGAGCGATGGCGAGCTGGCCCTGGTCCATACCCCGGCCTACATCGAGGCGGTGGTCACCGGCAGTCTGAGCGCGGCGCAGCAGCGCGAAATTGGTTTTCCATGGTCGCCAGGGATGGTCGAGCGCGCCCGCCGCTCCAGTGGTGCCACAGTCATGGCTGCGCGCAGCGCCATGCGCGAAGGCTTGGCGGCCAATTTGGCGGGTGGCACCCATCATGCTTACCCCGACAAGGGCAGCGGTTTTTGTGTCTTCAATGACGCCGCCGTGTGTGCCCGGCTGATGCAAGCAGAGTGGTTGCGCAGCCACCGCCATCCCTTGGCGGTGGCGATCATTGATCTGGACGTGCACCAAGGCAACGGCACGGCGCGCATTTTTCAGGGCGACCCCACAGTTTTCACCTTGTCGCTGCATGGGGCCAAGAACTTCCCATTTCGCAAAGAGGCCAGCGACTTGGATGTGGAGCTGCCGGACGGCTGTGGCGACGACGAGTACTTGGCTGCTTTGGAGCAGGCCTTGTTGAGCTTGGGCGAACGCTTTGCCCCGGCGTTGGTGATCTACCTGGCCGGTGCCGATCCGCATGAGGGAGACCGCCTGGGGCGGCTCAAACTCAGCTTTGATGGTCTGGAGGCGCGTGACCGTCGGGTGATGGACTGGGCGCATGCGAGGGGATTGCCTTTGGCCATGGCCATGGCGGGCGGTTACGGCGTGGACATGGAGGACACGGTTCAAGTGCAAATCAATACTTTTGCCGTGGCCGCTGCGCATTGGCAACGCTGGCAGAATCGGCGCCCATGAGCACCTCCCCCATCGACCGCATCGGCCCCGAGCCGCGCAGCGCTTACAAGGCTTTTCGCACCATTGGCACGCGCTGGATGGACAACGATGCTTATGGACACGTCAATAACGTGGTTTATTACAGTTGGTTTGATACTGCGGTCAATGCTTATTTGATCGAGCACGGGGTGCTCGATATCCACCATGGCCAGGCCATCGGTTTGGTGGTGGAGACCCAGTGCCATTACTTCTCGCCGCTGGCCTTTCCGCAAACCGTCGAGGCGGGTCTGCGGGTGGCGCGATTGGGAAATTCCAGCGTGCGCTACGAAGTGGCTTTGTTTGCCCAAGACCAAGACCTGTGCGCAGCTCGCGGTCATTTTGTGCATGTGTATGTGGACCGGGTGAGCCGCAGACCCGTCAGCCTGCCGGACCCCCTCAAACAACTATTGGAGACCTTGACATGACCCCCAGCGAACGCACCCAGGCCGTGGATGAGGCCATCACCAGCCGCATGTCCATGCGGGCTTTCAGTGACCAGGCGGTACCCCGCGACACCATCGAAGCCATACTGCAAGTGGCGAGTCGGGCCCCATCGGGCACCAACACCCAGCCGTGGAAGGTGTATGTGTTGCAAGGCCCCAGCCGTGACAGCTTGGTGCACAAAGTGTGCGCGACGCACGATGAATGGCGCGACCACCCGGAAAAGGCCGCTCAACACCCAGAAGCTTATGACTACTATCCCGAAAAATGGGTCAGCCCGTATATTGAGCGGCGGCGCGAAAACGGCTGGGGTTTGTATGGCTTGTTGGGCATTGTCAAAGGCGAAAAAGACAAAATGCACGCCCAGCACCAACGCAACTTTTGCTTCTTTGACGCGCCAGTGGGTTTGATGTTCACCATCGACAAGGTCCTGGGCCGCGGCTCCTTGCTTGACTACGGCATGTTCTTGCAAAACATCATGGTGGCGGCCCGGGGACGCGGTTTGCACACCTGCCCCCAAGCGGCATGGAATAACTTTGCCCACATCATCTTGCCCCACATCGGTGCCCCCGACAGCGAGATGCTGGTGTGCGGCATGTCGCTGGGTTGGATCCAGGCGGACGAGCCGGTCAACACCTTTTTCACGCCGCGCGAGGGTGTGGCCCACTTCACCCACTGGTGTGACACTGCCCCATGATCATCACCAGTTTGCTCGACACCGACCTGTACAAATTCACCATGATGCAGGCGGTGCTGCATCAGTTTCCGGGTGCCCAAGTGGAGTACCGCTTCAAGTGCCGCAACCCCGGGGTGCAGTTGGGCCCTTTGGTGCACGAAATCCGCACCGAGGTGCGGTCGCTGTGCAGTTTGAAGTTCCAAGACCCAGAGTTGTTGTGGCTGCGCAGCCTGCGCTTCATCAAAAGTGACTTTGTCGACTTTTTGGGGCTGTTCAAGCTCAACGAAAAATACATTGACATCGAAGCTTTGCCATCGGGCGAGATAGACATCGCCATCCGTGGCCCCTGGTTGCACACCATCTTGTTTGAAATCCCGGTCTTGGCCATCGTCAACGAGGTGTTTTTTCGCCACACCCAGCGCGTGCCTGATTTCTTGCAAGGCCGCGAGCGCTTGGATCGCAAAATCGGCCAACTCCAGGCCGATGGCTTGCGCGAGTTGAAGATTGCCGACTACGGTACCCGCCGGCGTTTTTCCAAAGCTTGGCACGAAGAGGTGTTGCGCGTGCTGGCGGATCGCCTGGGCACTGGCCCGTCGGGCCAATTTGCGGGTACCAGCAATGCATTGTTTGCCATGAAGTTGGGCTTGACGCCCTTGGGCACCATGGCCCACGAGTATTTGCAAGCCTGCCAAGCCTTGGGGCCACGGCTGCGCGACAGCCAGGT
>CAMDLJ010000284.1 GCA_945901665.1 Bordetella parapertussis
CTTTGGGGATTGGGGTATTTACCAATCAGGGCGATTTGTTGAAAGCGAATGGGCATGGGGAAATTACATCACTAAAATCATTCGAAATCATGACCATCCTAGACGATCGCGCCAAGTTGTTGCTCAAAGCGTTGGTTGAACGCTATATCGCCGATGGCCAACCGGTGGGGTCGCGCACTTTGTCGCGGGCTTCTGGCCTGGAGCTGTCGCCAGCCACCATTCGCAATGTGATGTCCGATTTGGAGGAGCTGGGCTTGATTGCCAGCCCCCACACCTCGGCCGGTCGGGTGCCCACGGCGCGCGGCTACCGCTTGTTTGTCGACACCATGCTCACCGTGCAGCGCGAGCAACTCCAAACCCCGGCCCTGGTGGCTGAGCAGCCGCAAAAGGTCATCCTGAATGCGGCACAACTCCTGTCTAATTTGTCCCATTTTGTGGGTGTGGTGATCGCGCCCAGGCGCACGTCGGTGTTTAGGCACATTGAATTTTTGCGCTTATCGGAGCGTCGCTTGTTGTTGATCATCGTCTCGCCAGAGGGTGATGTACAAAACCGGGTGATCTTCACAGAAACCGATTACTCCACCAGTCAACTGGTGGAGGCGGCCAATTTTCTCAACACCCATTTCGCCGGCATGGCCATCGAGCAGGTGCGTGAACGCCTCAAAAGCGAGGTGGACAAACTGCGCAGCGAAATCGCCACCTTGATGCAAACGGCAGTCGCCGCAGGATCCGAGGCCATGAGCGACACCACGGCAGAGGTGATCATCAGCGGCGAGCGCAACCTGCTGGCGGTGAGCGACTTCTCCAGCGACATGGGGCATTTGCGCCGCGCATTTGATTTGTTTGAGCAAAAAGCCCAGCTCATGCGCTTGCTAGACGTTTCCTCCCAGGCCGAGGGGGTGAGCATTTTCATTGGCGGCGAAAGCCAAATCGTGCCCTTTGAAGAACTCTCGGTGGTCAGCTCACCCTATGAAGTCAATGGCCAAGTGGTGGGTACGCTGGGGGTGATTGGCCCCACCCGCATGCCCTATGAGCGCATGATCCAGATCGTGGACATCACATCACGGCTGGTCAGCAATGCACTTAGCCACCAAAACAAATAACTGTCCATGCGCTGGGCCCTGACGCTAGGCGCAGTGGCGCACCTGATCTTGGCCTGGGGTGTGGGTCTGTCGGTGGACGAGGCCCATTACGCCTTGTACGCCTACCACTTGGATTGGAGTTATTTTGACCACCCGCCCTTGGTGGGCTGGTTGCAGTGGCCTGCGGTCGCCTTGGGTGGCTCAGATTGGGCTTTGCGCATCGTCCCTTTGGGCTGCGCCATGGCCACCGCATGCTTGCTGTGGCGCATCACCACCGATTGGGTCTTGCGCCATGGCACGCAGGCCGACGCGCAAACTGCTGCCCAAGGCGTTTTGTGGCTGTGGCTGAGCGCGCCCATGGTCCACTTGCTCACTTTGGCCTTGGTGCCGGACAGCTTGTTGATGCCCATTGCCTTGGCATTGCTGCTTGTGACTTTGCGCTTGGCGCACAACCCGCAAGCCACAGGAGGCCACGCGCCTTACCCTTGGCGCGATTGGGCTGCTCTGGGCTTGTGTTTGGGGTTGGCCGGCTTGACCAAATACACCGCGGTGCTGTTGGTTCCTGGCGTTTTTTGTTTTTTGACCCTCTCTCTGGGCTGGCGTTGGTTGCGCGGCCCGGGCCCTTGGCTGGCTGCCGCTATCGCGCTTTTGCTCATCAGCCCTGTTTTGTGGTGGAACCACCAGCATGGGTGGATCTCTTTCGCCTACCAATGGGGCCATGCCGGTGGGCGCGAAGAATGGCAGGCCAAGCGGGTATTGGGTTTTGTGCTGGTTCAATCATTGGTTTTTGGCCCCTTGTCCTGGTGGGCCCTGGTGGTGGGGTGGCGTCGCATGACCTCACCGAGCCGGACCGCGTGGCTGGCCTTGTGCATGGCCTTGCCCGCTTTGTGTTTGACCTTGTTTCTCTCGGGCAGGGGCTCGGCCCTGCCGCATTGGACCAGTTGGTCTTGGGTCTTGTTGCTGCCCTTTGGCGCTTGGGCTTGGCGTCACTCGTGGCCCCACAGCAAAAGGTGGTTGATGGGCGCAGTGGCTTTGCAAGCGCTGGCCAGTGTGGCGTTGTGTGTGGGCTTGGCCGTTGGACGGCCAGCCAACCCTTTTGCTGACGTGCAAGGTTGGCAATCTGCCGCTGAGCGTGCCGCACAAGTGGCACAGGCCCATGGTCTGCGCACATTGACGGTGGTCAATTGGAGCCTGGCCAGCCGCTTGACTTGGTACGCACGCCCCATGCCCGTGATCGTGGCGCAAAGCCATCAGGATCAGTTCGATTTGTGGTTTGGCCATTTCAAACCGGGCGACGACGCCTTGTGGGTCGATTGGTCGGTCAAACCTTATCCGCCCCCCATCGCCAGCGCGGGCGATGCGGGTTTTGCCCAGTGCGACTGGGTGCAGACGCATGAAAGCCAACACCTTGGGCAAGTCGTGGCCAGTTTTGCATTCCATGTGTGCCGAGATTGGAAACCAGCTTCATGAAATGGCCCAAATCTTTTTGGTTGGCCGCTGCCATTTTGTTTGCAGCGGTGGTTTTGCAAGCCAGCACCATGAACAAAGACTTGTTTCTGGGTTTGAACAGTTGGGCCACTGTTTTGCCGGATGTCATCTGGTCGTGTTGGACCATTTTGGGTGACACCTGGATGGTCTTGACCCTTTTAGCCCTTTGCCTTTGGTGGCAGCCGCAGGCCTTGCTGGGGTTTGCTTTGGCCGTGCCCTTGGGCGGCGCCGTATCACGCCTGACCAAAGTGCTGACCCAAATGCCACGACCCGCAGGGGCGATGGAGCCCAGCCAGTTTCACATCGTCGGACCGGTATTGGAGTTTCATTCTTTTCCCTCGGGCCACACCTTGAGTGCTTTTGCATTGCTGGCGGTGGTCCTGGCCGGTCGCCGATGGGGCATGTGGGGCTGGGCGGGTTTGATCTTGGCCATGGGTGTCGGTTTCTCGCGCATGGCCGTTGGCGCGCACTGGCCTGCCGATGTGCTGGCGGGCGCCGCTTTGGGTTGGGTGTGC
This sequence comes from Bordetella parapertussis, assembly GCA_945901665.1. The sequence continues at coordinate 3,086 of CAMDLJ010000284.1, forward strand.
GGAACATTCACCCGGGCCTGGGGGGATCAATGGCTGCAGCGCCAAAGCCCAGAGCGGCAAGACCGCACTTTGCGTGCGTTGGCCTGGGTCTGCCTGGTGTTGTGTGCCGGGGCCTACCGCATTGATACCCTGTATCCCTTGGCCCGTGAATTTCAAATGATCTTGGCCTGTGCGGGTGTGCTGTCGTGTGCAGTTTGGTTGTGGCGAGGCCGAGTTGGGCATGTCCGCCAGTAGAATCAGTCCCTCGGGCCTATAGCTCAGTTGGTTAGAGCAGAGGACTCATATTTTTCAAATGTGCCTTACGCGTGGAAACTGTGTAAGGGATGGTGTCAAAGTCGGCGAAAGCTAAGTGCAGCGATGCATATGCCAACGCCGAGCCAAGCTTCAGTATGAAAGTGCTGTTGAAGGTGTAGAGACTTGACGGCACCCACCTACGGCGCAAGCTATGGTGAAGGCAAAGTCCAGGGAGTGGTGAAAGCCACACAAACCGGAATCCTTTGGTCCCAGGTTCAAGTCCTGGTGGGCCCACCAACCGTGAAAAAAGCCACTGATTTCGGTCAGTGGCTTTTTTTATTTAAATGGCTGATTCCAACTCAGATTTATACGACGCATTTTCATCAATAGGAACACTGCATGTGGGTTGCTGCCGGATTCAAATCACCAGCAGAGGTGTTTTATCTACCACTC
>CAMDLJ010000285.1 GCA_945901665.1 Bordetella parapertussis
ATCCGGGTGCTGTTGTCCAAGTACCGCAGTTACACCTCTTGCCCGAGTTGCTTGGGCGCACGCCTGAAAACCGATAGCCTGTTGTGGCGCGTGGGCAGCGCAGCCGACGCGGCAGGGGGATTGCCTGCTGCGCAGCGCTTCATGCCGGCAGGCGTGGGCTGGACGCGCGAACAACTCGAGGCCTTGCCGGGCTTGAGCCTGCACGACTTGATGCTCATGCCGATTGACCGCCTGAGGGTGTTTTTTGACGGTGTGCAAGCCCAATCGGCGGGCGCCGACGCCCAGGCGCTGGCTTTGTTGCTGGGCGAGATCCGCACCCGCTTGCGTTACCTGTGCGATGTGGGCATTGGGTACCTCACATTGGACCGGCAAAGCCGCAGCCTGAGTGGCGGCGAGGTTCAGCGCATCAACCTCACCACGGCTTTGGGCACCTCCTTGGTCAACACTTTGTTTGTGCTGGACGAGCCCAGCATTGGCCTGCACCCGCGCGACATGGGTCGCATCACCGAAGCCATGAAGCGCTTGCGCGACGCGGGCAACACCTTGGTGGTGGTCGAGCACGACCCGGCGGTGATGTTGGCGGCTGATCGCATTTTGGACATGGGCCCAGGCCCCGGCGAGCGCGGCGGTCAAGTGGTGTTTGACGGCCCACCGGCCGCGCTGCAACAGGCCGACACCATGACCGGCGCGTATTTGGGCGGGCGCAAGCAAGTGGGCCTGGGCCTCAAGCGCTTGGTCACCGATGCCACGCCGCGTTTGGTGCTCGAAGGTGCGCGCGAGCACAACCTGAAAAACATCCACATTGAGCTTCCCTTGCAGCGCCTGGTGTGCGTCACCGGTGTCAGTGGTTCGGGCAAGTCCACCCTGGTGCAGGACGTGTTGGCGCCGGCTTTGCTGCGCCACTTTGGCAAGGCCACCGAAACGCCAGGGGCACACGACCGCCTGCTGGGCATGGACCACTTGAGCGATGTGGTGTTTGTCGACCAGTCACCGATTGGCAAAACCGCGCGCTCCAACCCCGCCAGTTATGTGGGTGCCTGGGATCCGCTGCGCGAGTTGCTGGCCACCGCCAGCTTGTCGCGCCAGCGCGGCTACACCGCATCGAAGTTCAGCGCCAACAGTGGCGATGGGCGCTGCCCCACCTGCGGTGGTTCGGGTTTTGAGCATGTGGAGATGCAGTTTTTGAGCGACGTTTATTTGCGTTGCCCCGATTGCAATGGCGAGCGTTTTCGCCCCGAGGTGTTGGAGGTCAAGATCGAGCGCAGCGGGCGATTTTTGAACGTATCCGACCTGCTCAACCTCACCGTGAGCGAAGCCGTCGAGTTGTTCGCCCAAGACCGCGATGTATTGCGCGCCCTGCAGCCGATTGTCGAAGTCGGCTTGGAATACGTGCGCCTGGGCCAACCCGTGCCGACCTTGAGTGGTGGCGAGGCGCAGCGCCTAAAACTGGCTGGGTTTTTGGCCGAGGCCGCCAAGTCGGCGAGCAACAGCCGTCAAACGCTGGCGCGCAAAGGCACCTTGTTTTTGTTTGACGAGCCCACCACCGGCTTGCACTTTGACGACATCGCCAAACTCATGCGCGCCTTGCGCCGCTTGCTGGAAGCCGGGCATTCGCTGATCGTCATTGAACACAACCTGGATGTGATTCGCGCCAGCGACTGGCTGATTGACCTGGGGCCCGAGGGCGGTGACGCTGGCGGTTGCGTGGTGGTTGAGGGCCACCCCGAAGAGGTGCGCCAACACGCCAGCTCGCACACCGCGCGTGCTTTGCGCGAATACGCGCAAGCCATGGGTGAGGTGTTCGCCCCTGGCGCAGACGCCCCTGCCTTGAGTAATCCCTACACCGCACCTGCGCCCCGCAGCTTGGCCCTGGGTTTGGTGCAAGAGCCATCGGCCAAATACCTGGGCCAGGCACTGAAAGAAAGCATCCGCATCGTCAACGCCCGCGAGCACAACCTGCGCAACCTGAGCGTGGACATCCCGCGTGGGCAGTTCAACGTCATCACCGGCGTGAGTGGCTCGGGCAAATCCACTTTGGCCTTTGACATTTTGTTCAACGAAGGCCAGCGCCGCTACTTGGAAAGTTTAAACGCCTATGCGCGCAGCATCGTTCAACCGGCTGGTCGCCCCGAGGTGGACGCGGTGTATGGCATCCCGCCCACGGTGGCCATCGAGCAACGCTTGTCGCGCGGTGGGCGCAAAAGCACGGTGGGCACCACCACCGAGGTGTGGCACTTTTTGCGCTTGCTGTACGTCAAGCTGGGCACCCAGCACTGCGTGCACGACGGCGCGGCGGTGCAGCCGCAAACGCCCGAGAGCATCGTCGCCCAGCTGATGAAAACCTATCGGGGCCAGCACATTGGGCTTCTCAGCCCCTTGGTGGTCAACCGCAAAGGCGTCTATACCGAGTTGGCCGATTGGGCGCGCCCGCGGGGCTACACCCATTTGCGGGTGGATGGCAACTTTTTGCCCACCACCGGTTTTCCGCGCATCGACCGCTTCAAAGAGCACACCATCGAGTTGCCCATCGCCAGCCTGGAGGTCAAGCCCAGCAACGAGGCCGCGCTGCGCCAACACCTGGCTTTGGCACTGGAACACGGCAAGGGCGTAGTGCACGTGCTCAGCGGTTTGGACGGTTTGCGCGAGGCCATGGCCAGTGCCACCACCACCCAAGGCATTGGCCAGGTGGAGGTGTTTTCCACCCAACGTGCTTGCCCGGTGTGTGCCACCTCCTACAGCGAGTTGGACCCGCGTTTGTTCTCGTACAACAGCAAACACGGTTGGTGTCCTGACTGCGTGGGCACTGGCTTGAAGCTGACCCGCGATCAGCGCAAGGCCCTGGATGACTCGGTGCGCGACGACGAGCAAAGAGGGCGCGAGCAAAGCTTTGCCGAGCCCGAGGTGGAAGACCTCACCGACACCGCGTGCCCGGCGTGCGAGGGCACCCGCTTGAACACCACCGCGCGTGCGGTGCGCTTCCAAAGCCAGGCCATCACCGACATTGCGCGCTTGAGCGTGGGCCGCGTGCGCCAGTGGGTGGCGGGTTTGGCCCTGGCGGGTCGCTCGGCCGACATCGCCCGCGACCTGGTGCCTGAAATTGCGGGTCGCTTGGCGTTTTTGGAGGAGGTCGGCTTGGGCTACCTCACCTTGGACCGAGGTGCACCCACCCTGAGCGGTGGCGAAGCCCAACGCATCCGTTTGGCTGCCCAATTGGGCAGCCAGTTGCAAGGCGTTTGCTATGTTCTGGACGAACCCACCATTGGCCTGCATGCGCGCGACAACCAAATCTTGCTCAAGGCCCTGAAAACCCTGAGCGACAAGGGCAATACCTTGGTGGTGGTCGAGCACGACGAAGAAACCATTCGCCACGCCGACCACATCATTGACATTGGCCCCAGCGCGGGCAAGCGCGGTGGCCGTTTGGTCGCGCAAGGCACAGCCGCTGAGATCAGCGCCCAGGCCGATTCGCAAACCGGGCGCTACCTGTTGCACGCCATGCGCCATCCGATGCAAGCGCGCCGCAGCGTGGGTGCGGCAGAGTTGGCGCTGCTGTCGGCCGCCAACGCGGCTGCAGCCACGGCCGAGAAGCCCAAGCGACTCAGCGCGGCCACCAAAAAAGCCCAGGCTGATGCCTTGCGTGCCGCCCACATGGGCACGCCCAGCGGCCCGGCCGTGCCAGTGGCGGCAGGCAGCTTGCATTTGCACGGCGCGTTTTTGCACAACCTGCGCCAGGTTGATGTGCAACT
>CAMDLJ010000286.1 GCA_945901665.1 Bordetella parapertussis
ATGTCAGATTTGTCTGACACAAACCAGTAAAATGATGTATGCTTTTGCAAGCGATAAAACATATCAAAATCATATCTTTCTCGGGAGAACGTCATCAACCAATACCTTAGTTTTGTCAATTTGGTCCGCGCGTTGGCCAAGCAGGAAGCCATTCCCGATTTAGACGCAAGCACCAAGCAACTGCTTGATGAGATTGCTCTTTATAAACAAAATGGGAAAGACATGACCGTGACCGAATTAATTAATTTGGATTACATCGCTTCCCCCGCCACTTTGCACCGCAAATTCACCCAATTGCTCGACCTGGGCCTGGTCGACGCGGTATTCAAAGACCGCAACCGGCGCACCAAATATGTATTGCTAACCGCCGAGGGTCAAGCCTATTTCAAGGCCATCGAGCGGGCATTTGAGCAGGCTCAAAAAACCACCCGATGACCGCTGCTGCGCGCAACCACCAACCCGCGCGGTAGTTTTGGGGGCGTGACCCATGGTTCGCTGCGCGGCCTTGGGATTTCGATCCGCTGCCACACCAAAGTCGAGGGAGCTGGACCGCAACGCAGGCTCCATCGCCCTCAAAACAGCCCGGGCTGCCACAGCGCCAAGACCGCACCGGCCAAAGCCAGTGAAGGACCCAGGGCAATGTGTTGGTCTTTTTGGTATTGGCCTCGCCACATCAAAACTGCTGCGAACAACAAGCCCAGCAGCGAAGCCCCCAACACCAGCCACGGCAAGGCCTGCCAACCCAACCAAGCGCCCAAAGCAGCGAGCAATTTGAAGTCGCCTCCGCCCAGACCATGCTTGCCTGTGATGCGCAAAAACACCTGATAGACCAACCATAAACTGAGGTAGCCCGCCACCGCGCCCCACAGCCCATCGGACAAAGGCAAGCCAGTCCACCCCATCTGAGCAGCGATCAAACCAGCCCACATCAAGGGCAGCGTGAGCGCATCGGGCAACAACATGGTATCGGCATCGATCAAGGCCAAGGCCAGCAAGGTGGTGAAAAAGCCCGCCCAAGCCAGCGCCGCCAAACTCCCCCCCCAGCGCCAAGCACACAGACCCCAGACCAGCGCCACCACCACCTCAACCAGCGGGTATCGCGCAGAAATGGGGTTCGCGCAGTGGGCGCATCGACCGCGCAGCCACAGGTAGCTGAGCACCGGAATCAAGTCGTGCCAAGCCAGTGGGGTTTGGCAATGCGGGCAATGCGAACGCGGTGTGGACAAATTGAACACGGCTTCCCCCATGGGGTCCACGGCGTTGCTGGCCATGCGCCATTCGCGCTCGAGCATGCGCGGCAAGCGCCAGACCAGCACATTGAGAAAGCTGCCAAATTGCAAGCCCACCAAGGCCGCGGCAAAGATGCTGAACGCTGGCTCGATGGGCATGGGCTGAGTTTGAGCGCGGTTCAGGCGCGCGACTTGTTCGTTTGAAGGGCGATCAATCGGTCCGCGTAGTCTTGCCAAACAGGCTTTGCGGGCATGTCTTTGAACACAGCTTGCGCGGCCAAACCCGCCACCCAATCTTGCTTGGTGGCGATGGCCGCAGCCATGGTGGGCGCCACACCCGTTTCTTGCACAGTGACGGCCGACTCGCGCATTTCTTCCGCGCGGCGCTTGCCGTGCTGCACCACCCGGCTGAAAAAGTAAGCGCCTTGTTTTTCCCAATCAATGGTGGGACAAGTCTCGGCCATGGTGGCCAACATCTGCGCCTCTACACCGTACTGGCGAGCGGTGGTGTAACTCTCCACCACCAAAGCCTCCAAGCCCTTGATCATGATGCTGCGGCACATTTTGATGGCACTGGCCACGCCCACGGTGTCGGCGGCGATCTGGGCATCACAACCCCATTCGAGCAAATGGGGCAACAGGTCTTGGGCATGCACGCCGCCCAGCAGCATGGGGGTGCGGATGCCGTGCGGCGGCACCGAGGTCATCACAGCGGCTTCGACATAGCGCCCACCGGCCGCGTTGATCACATCGCTGCAATGCTGCTTGGTGTGCGGCGAGGCCGAGTTCAGGTCCAAAAAAAATGCACCTGCACGGATGTGCGGGGCCACGGCTTGGGCCACAGCTGACGCATTGGAGGCGGTGACCGCCGACACCACCAGGTCCACTTGCTGCGCCAACTCCTCGGCAGAGGTGCATGGCTGCACGCCATTTTGTTGGGCATGCTCGATCATGCGCGGGCCGCGAAGCGGATCGACAAAGCCAATGTCCCAAATACCAGTCCACGAGAAATGGGGCTTGAAGCCCAAGGCAAAGGTTTTGCCCACCTCACCGTAACCCACCACCCCCCAACGTGCGAAGCCCATGTTCAGCCCCTAATGGCGTTCATTGTTTTTCTATTTTTGCGCGGGCAATCACCTCGGCCCAGCGGCGAATATCGGCGTTCAAGAGATCCGCCGCGCCTTCGGGGGTGCTGCCCTGGGCCATCACATTGAGGTCACTCAAGCGCTTTTTCACATCGGGCGCGTTGAGGATGGTTTGGATCTCTCGGTTGAGTTTGAGCACCACCTCGCGCGGTGTTTTGGCCGGCACGGCCAAACCGTTCCACGACGCCACATTGAAGTTGGCCAAGGCTGCACCCGTTTCACGCAACACGGGCACCTCGGGCAAGCCTGGAAAGCGCTTATCGCCCATCAAAGCCAGCGGGCGCAAAGCCTTGGATTGCACCTGGGGCATGAGCGGGCCCAAGATGTCAACCATGGCGTCAATTTCGCCACCACGCAAAGCGTTGATCACCGGTGGCGTGCCGTTGAAAGGCACGATTTGAATGCTCAAACCCGCCGTGCTGGCAAACAACTCGGCGGCCAGGTTTTGGGTCGTGCCAATTTGTGGCGTGCCCACGTTGAGCTTGCCCGGATTGGCGCGGGCATAAGCCAACAAGTCAGAAATGGTTTTAAAACGCCCCGTCTCGGACACGGCCAGCACCAGATCAAAACTGGCCAGTTTGGTCACGGGGGTGAAGTCTTTGATGGTGTCAAAGGGCAAGGCTTTGAACAAAGACGCACTCACCGCCGTGCCGCTGGAGATCAGCAATATCGTGTGGCCATCGGCATCGGCCCGGGCCACTTGCTCGCCCGCCACCACGCCACCGGCGCTGGGTTTATTCTCAATCACCACCGATTGGCCCAAGGCTTCGCCGAGCTTTTGACCGACGGTGCGCGCCGTGATGTCAGCCGCCCCACCTGCTGCATTGGGCACCACAATTTTGAGGGCTTTGGTGGGGAAGTTTTGCGCCACTGCGCCTGGTGCGAGGACCAGCGAGCTGGCCACCAAACACAGGCCTTTGGCTAAATTTCGACGCAGCAAGGACATAGGCAACATGGGTGACTCCAAAAAACAGCGCTGACAAAACCCCAGCGCACAGGCAATGGGGATGCACTATAACGCGCGTGACTGTGGGCCCCAGGCCCGGCTGCCACATCGTCTAACATCTCGCACCTAACAACGGAGTAAGCCCCATGTCCTTGCCTTTTTTGCCCGCCCGCTATGACCACGTGGGAAGTTTTTTGCGCCCCGAATACCTGCTGCAAGCCCGTGCCCAAAAGGCCAAAGGCGAGATCAATGCCGAACAGCTGCGCGCGGTGGAAGACAAAGCCATCACCGAGATCGTGCGCTTTCAAGAGAGCGTGGGCCTCAAAGCCATCACCGATGGCGAGTTTCGCCGCACCTACTTTCACATCGACTTTTTGGACCAATTGGGTGGCGTGAAAACCGACATTCCGGTGACCATCAG
>CAMDLJ010000287.1 GCA_945901665.1 Bordetella parapertussis
TGTAAGTCCGCTACTTGGTCAGAGCCAATCACCACGGCACCAGGGTGTTGCCCGGCCACGGCCTGGGCTTTGGCCAAGGCCAGGCGCATGGCCAGATCAGCCGGGCGTTCGCCAGCCAGGGGGGTTTCATCAACGCCCGGCGAGCAGACTGCAAAAGCCAGGCCCAAGCGGTTTAAAAGATCGCGCCGGTAGGCCGAGGTGGAAGCCAAGATCAGTGGCATGGGGTGGTCCTGGACGGCGGCGGATAAGGGGTTCATGCGCCGATTCTCTTACACTGGAACCATGTCTCACCCCCAGCGCATCCAATCCCTAGATATCTGGGCCCTGGCCCGATCGGGCGCCCTGATCGAGGGCGAACAGACGTTGGCCGAGTTGGCGCGTTTGCAATCAGCTTGTGCAGGTCAGGCCTTAAAACCGGTGCGTTGGCGTTTGCAGGGTTTGCTCAAGCTGGGCCCCGACGGCCGCGACCAGCCATGGATGGTTCTGCAGATCGATGCCGAACTGCCAGTGACCTGCGTGCGCTGTTTGCAACCTGTCAACCAAGTTTTTCGCATCGAACGGGAATTTCGCTTTGTGGCCGATGAAGCCACTGCCATGGCTGAGGACGAGGACAGCGAAGAGGATTTGTTGCCACTGACCCCCCCCTTGGACGGCTTGAACCTGATTGAGGACGAGTTGTTGATGGACATGCCTATATTACCCAAGCATGAAAATTGCCTAAGTGAGTATTTGCAAACTAGCGATGTGGGCGAGTCTGATGAGAAGGCCAAACCCTTTGCCGCGCTGGCCCAGTGGCGCAAGCCTTCGCCCCCGGCTGACTGATCAGGCTGTCTGGGGACGAGGGATCAGTTACAATGTTGGATTGATTTGTTCGCGTCTATGGTCCTGTGCTAGCAGGGCTCTCAGGCGCGAATTTCACCAACCCGATATCAGGAGCCGATCATGGCTGTCCAGCAAAACAAAAAGTCACCTTCCAAGCGCGGCATGCACCGTTCGCACAATGCCCTGAATGTTCCGGGCTTGGCGGTCGAGCCCACCACGGGTGAAACCCACCTGCGCCACCACATCAGCCCCAACGGTTTCTACCGTGGACGCCAGGTGATCAAGGCCAAGTCCGAAGCCTGATCTTTTTCAGCCGCCAAAGCCCGTCGCTCACCTCAAAGCGCACGGGCTTTTGTTTTTGATCCCCCCTCGTTTTACGGCCATCAGCCTGCCTTGATGTCATGATCACCTTGGCTGTGGATTGCATGGGTGGGGACCACGGGCCGACCGTGACCTTAGAGGCGTGCCGCCAGTTTTTAGATGGCCACCCCGATGTCAATCTGCTGCTGGTAGGGCACCCCGATCACATCAATTTGAAGCACCCTCGGGCCAGTATCGTCCCAGCTTTGGAGCGGGTCGAGATGCACGACCCGTTGGAAGTGGCTCTGCGGCGTAAAAAAGATTCTTCCATGCGCGTGGCCATTGAGCAGGTCAAATCCGGTAAAGCCCAAGCGGCAGTCTCGGCGGGTAACACGGGCGCCTTGATGGCGATTTCTCGTTATGTCCTCAAAACCTTGGATGGCATCGACCGGCCGGCGATCGCCGGTCAGTTTCCCAACGCCCGCGGGGGCGGCACCACCATGCTCGACATGGGGGCTAACGTGGACTGCACCCCAGAGCATTTGTTGCAATTCGCAGTCATGGGCTCGGCCTTGGTCACGGTTTTGCAAGGCACCCCGTCACCCAGTGTTGGCTTGCTCAATATTGGCGAAGAAGACATTAAAGGTGGCGAAAATATAAAAAAAGCTGCCGAATTGCTTCGTTCTGCCGCCAAAACGGGTGATTTGAATTTTTATGGGAATGTCGAAGGCAATGATATTTTCTTGGGCACCACCGACTTGGTGGTGTGCGATGGTTTTGTGGGCAATGTGGCCCTCAAGGCCAGTGAAGGCTTGGCCAGCATGATGAGTGGCTTTTTGCGCGAGTCGTTTTCTGCGTCTATTTTCACAAAAATAGCTGGTATCTTCTCTTATTCGATCCTATCTGCATTCAAATATAAGATGGATCATCGCCGCTACAACGGTGCGGCTTTGCTGGGTTTGCGCGGTTTGGTGTTCAAAAGCCATGGCTCTGCCGACGCTTTCGCTTTTGAAAATGCATTGCGTCGGGCTTATGATGCCGCACGAAATGACTTGACCGCCCAGGTGCAGGAACGCATTGCCCATGCTGCACCCTTGCTCCAGGGGGGTACAACCCCCACCAGCCCTGATTCCGATTGAACGGCCCATAAATGAACCGATACGCCCGCATCATCGGCACCGGCAGCTACCTGCCCCCGCGCCGCTTGAGCAACGCCGATTTGGTCGCCCAACTGGCCGCCGATGGGGTGGAGAGCTCCGACGAATGGATCGTCGAGCGCACCGGCATTCGGGCGCGCCATTTTGTCGATGCGGGTGTTTTTAGCAGCGATCTGGCCTTTGAGGCTTGCAAAAACGCTTTGCAAGCCGCGGACAAACGCCCGCAAGACATCGACCTCATCATCGTTGCCACCTCCACTCCCGACATGGTGTTTCCGTCCACCGCCTGCATCTTGCAGCACAAGCTGGCGCAACTCGACGCCGATGCCGCAGGCATTGCCGGCGCACCTGCCTTTGATGTGCAAGCCGTGTGCGCCGGTTTTGTTTACGCCATGAGTGTGGCCGACGCCATGATCCGCGCGGGCAATGCCCGACGTGCTTTGGTGGTGGGCTCGGAAGTGTTTTCCCGATTGCTTGATTTCAAAGACCGCACCACCTGCGTGTTGTTTGGCGATGGTGCGGGCGCTGTTGTGCTCGAAGCCTCGGACATACCCGGCATTTTGGCCACAGACATCCATGCCGACGGCAAGCATGTGGGTTTGCTGTGCGTCCCAGGCCACGTGCAAAACGGCCAAATTCTGGGCGACCCCGTGCTGAAAATGGACGGCCAAGGCGTGTTCAAGTTGGCTGTGGGTGTGCTCGAGGCCACGGCACGCACGGTGCTCGACAAAGCAGGTTTGACAGATGCCGACCTCGATTGGTTGGTGCCGCACCAAGCCAATATCCGCATCATCCAAAGCACCGCCAAAAAACTCAAACTTCCCATGGAAAAAGTCATTTTGACCGTGGCCGAGCACGGCAACACCTCGGCTGCTTCCATTCCCTTGGCGCTGGACGCTGGTGTCCGTTCGGGTCACATGAAGCCCGGCCAATTGGTCATGCTCGAAGGCGTGGGTGGCGGTTTCGCTTGGGGCTCGGTACTTTTTCGCTATTGATATGAAGACATTTGCTTTTGTGTTTCCGGGTCAAGGCTCACAGTCGGTGGGCATGTTGGATGCGTGGGGCGATAACCCCGTGGTGCGCGACACCTTGGCCGAGGCCAGTGCGGCTTTAGGTCAAGACTTGGGCCAACTCATCCATGCCGGTCCCAAAGAAGATTTGGCCCTCACCACCAACACCCAACCGGTGATGCTGGTGGCCGCTGTCGCCGCTTACCGCGTCTGGCGCGCTGAAGGTGGCGCCGCCCCTGCTTTTGTCGCCGGTCATTCTTTGGGCGAATACTCGGCTTTGGTGGCCAGCGGCGTGCTCAGCTTGGCCCAAGCCGTGCCTTTGGTGCGGCTGCGTGCCCAAGCCATGCAAGAGGCGGTACCCGTCGGTACCGGTGCCATGGCGGCGGTTTTGGGTTTGCCGTCTGATCAAGTGAATGCCATTTGCCTAGAAGCGCAA
>CAMDLJ010000288.1 GCA_945901665.1 Bordetella parapertussis
CCGAGGGCGGCATCTCGTCGACTTGGTGGTACATCAAAATGGGGATGGTCTTCATGTGCCCGACTGCATGGCTTGTTCAATCGACCGGTGCGAATGCTGCGCCAACCCCACTGGCGCCTGCGTGTGCGTTGCTTTGAGGATGGCATCCAAGCGCGCCAGGTTTTCTGGCAAAAGGGATCGATCATTTTCCGCATGCCACAGGTGCAAAACTGTGAGGGCAAAGCGGCCGTTTTTGTAATACACGCCATGGCGGATCAATCGAACCGCCAAATCCGCATCTTCATGCCCCCACCCTTGATAGCTTTCGTCAAAGCCATTCACCGCCACCAGGTCGCTGCGCCACACTGCCATGTTGCAGGTGCGTGCGCTTTGCCAATGCTGCGGTTGTCTGCAACGCCAGCCTTGACCGGGCACATTGAGCAAGGGCAACCATCGATTGGTTTGTCCGCTGAAATTCTGACCCAACCATGCCCATAGCCCCCATTGGTGCATCGGCCATTGTTGAATCTCGGCCTGATGGGTCAAGCTCTGTGAAAGCAATATGCGGCTGCCCGCCACAAACCACCCCGCTTGTGCCAAGCGTGCGTGTTGGGCGATGAAATCGGTGCGAGGTATGCAGTCGCCATCCAAAAAAACAATCAGCTCACCCTGGGCTGCGGCAACCGCCATATTGCGCGCCGTCGCAGCCCGAAACCCATCGTCGTTTTGCCACAAGTGGCGTATGGGAATATCCGCATGATGGGCCATCTGTCGGATGGCCAGTCGGGTCGGTTCACCAGACCCATCGTCCGCGACCAAGATTTCAAAAGGCGGTTGGTGCTGAGCCAACAAAGCCTTCAGCACCAAGCTCAGCGCTTGCGGCCTGTTGTAGGTGGTGACAACCACAGAGATCTTCATGGCGCTGCTGACGCCTTGGACTCGTTCAAGTACATCAGTTTGAGGTAGCGGTAGTAGGTGCCTTCGGCGTTGGAGACCGCGAGAATAAAGCCTTCTCGGCCATCTAAAAAACCGCGTTGCAACACATACGTGCGAAAAAATGCCCATAGGCCGTGTCCAATGGCCTTTCGCAAGCTTGACTTTTTGCCTTTGCGTTGCAAGTTCAGGGCGCCTTCTCGCGAGTACTGGTTCAACTTGTGCAGCACTTGATCGAGGTTTTGAAAACTGTCGTGCATCAGCAAACCCTGAAAATTCCAAATCGGTCCGGTACAGATGATTTTTTCATGCACCAAGTCGTCGCTGAAGCGGGCATGACCGCGCTTGAAGACACGACACACCGGATCTGGCCACCAACCGCTGTGGCGAATGTCACGGCCGCAGTAGCGGGACAAACGCGGCAAATTGGCGGCCAAGTAACCACCACCATCGCGGTTCACAAATGCCTGTATTTCTTGGGCCAATTCGGGCGTGACCCATTCATCGGCATCAATCGACAACACCCACGGCAGACTGGCCAAAGACAGGGCATGGTTTTTTTGTGCGCCAAACCCAGACCAGTCACGGTGCTCCACCCGCGTTGCCCATTGCTGGGCAATTACCAAGGTGCCATCGGTGCTGCCCGCGTCAACGACGATGATTTCCTGCGCCCATTGCAAGGCTTGCAAAGTGGCCGTCAAGCGATCTGCTTCGTTCAGGGTGATCACGATCACTGACACCGCGCATCGGTCCATGGCTGTGTTCATCATGGCGATCGATCTTTAAATGGGCAGCCCATTGAATTGCAAGCGGTACAAAGAGGCATAGATGCCATTGCGTTCAAGCAACTCATCGTGGTTGCCTGTTTCCACCAAACGACCTTGGTTCAAAACAGCAATTCGGTCTGCGTGTTGAATGGTGGACAAACGGTGGGCAATGACCACACAGGTGCGTCCTTGCATCAAATTGGCCAAAGCGGCCTGAACCGACCGATCCGACTCGGCATCCAGGGCAGATGTGGCTTCATCCAGGATCAGGATGGGGGCGTTTTTGTAAATGGCTCTGGCAATCGAGATGCGCTGGCGCTGGCCGCCAGACAAGCGCATGCCGGCCTCACCCACCAGGGTGTCCAACCCAAAGGGCTGAGCGGTGATGAAATCCCAGGCATTGGCTGCCTTGGCAGCTTTTTCCACAGCGCCCCTGTCAGGGTGGGCCTGTCCATATGCGATATTGGCCGCAATGGTGTCATTGAACAGCAAAACTTCTTGGGTCACCAGCGCCATGTGCTTTCTCAAAGACACCAAACTGAATTCTTGGGCATCGATCCCATCGATCAATATTTGCCCCTGGGTGGGGGACATGAAGCGCGGCAACAACGCAGCCAAGGTGGACTTGCCCCCGCCAGATGCCCCCACCACCGCCAAGGTTTGACCAGGTTCGATGCACAAATCAATCGCTACAAGGGCTGGCGTGCTGGACGAGGCGTAACTGAAGCTGACATTTCGAAACTCAATGCGCCCCTGCGGTTCGCGCCATTCCATGCGGCCTTTGTCCTCCTCCTCGGGGCTGTCTAAAAAAGCGAATACGCTTTGTGCACAGACCCGACCGCGTTGCAAGGCGGTATTGACTTCGGTGAGCTTTTTCAAAGGGGCCAGCAGCATCAGCATGGCTGTCACAAAGGCCACAAATCCACCCACCGTGGTCACGCCTGCATTGCCCCCCACTTGGTTGACCTGATCAAGCGCCAAATAAACAATCACGGCCAATGCCATCGAGGCCGACAAATGGGTCAACGGGGTGGTGGCCGAAGCGGGCACGGCCTCGCGCATTTGAGAGCGACGAAAACGGCCATTGGCGGCTTCAAAGCGCTGCTTCTCAGTGGCTTGACCTTGGTATATTTTGATGATCTTTTGACACAAGACCGACTCTTGCAGCACATGGGTGATCTCGCCAATGGATTCCAAGCCCTTGCGACCGGCTTGGCGCAGGCGTTTGGAAAAAAGGCGCACAAAACCAATGATCACAGGCCCCACGCTGAGGGCAATCAGCGCCAATCTGACATCCAAGTACAGCAAGTAGGCGATCAAAGTGGCCACCGTCAAGGCCTCCCGAAAAGCAGAGACCACCACTTGGGAAATGGTTTCTCCGATGTTGAGCACGTCGTACAGCACTTTGGAGATGTAGCTGCCTTGGGCATCCGCAAAAGCAGTGGCGGGCAGGCGCAACATTTTGGCGAACATGTCATTGCGCAACGCCATGGTCACATGGGTGGTGATCCAGGTGGCGACATAGTTGCTGACATAAATGAGCAGGCCCTTGACCAAAAACAGCCCCACAATGGCCAAGGGAATGGCCAAGATATGTTCCTGGGATTGCACCTGAAACCCTTGATCCAGCAAATACTTCATCATGGCCGGCAGCATCGCTTCGGTCACTGCGGTCAATGCCATGCCCACGAAGGAAATCGCGTAAGCCCATTTGTAAGCCTTGGCATAACCAAACAAGCGTTTATAGAGCGTGGGGGTGGGCACAGAACGTGGGATGCATGAACGATGGTGCTACTATAGCGTTTGCTCTGTCTTCCAATCATCTGATCTTGTTTGACCGTCGCCACCCCTTTGCAGTTCGGCTTCTTTCTTGGATATTGCTAGCGCAATGCCTGCTGGCGTGGCCCGCTTTTGCGCAATTCAGGGTGGAGGTTTCCGGTGTAGGGCTGACCCAAATACCGATTGCCATCGCCCCGATGCGCGGTGAAGAGGCCTCTCCCCAAAAAATATCAGCCATCGTGCAAGCAGATT
>CAMDLJ010000289.1 GCA_945901665.1 Bordetella parapertussis
TTGCATGGCCTGGACCTGTTCAGGTAGTTGATCAGGTATTGTAAAAGCTATTTCCTTGAATGTGAAGCAGTCTTGATTGACGACACTACAATATGTATATACATTGAGCGAATGAAATTCACATGGTCACCAACAAAATGCGAAGCCAACATCAAGGCGCATGGTCTTGACTTTGCTGATGCGCCAAGTTCAGAAAAGCCACCAAGCGCGAGTCGCAAATCTACTTCCATGAAATCAAAAACTGATTTAGCCCAACTAAAAAGTGGCAAGGTCAAACCAACGGCAGAGCACCCTAAGGCAGATGTCCAGCACATTGTGCGAGGCATGGTCCGCAAGGGTTTGAAAGTTCAACCCGCCAAGGCTTCCATTTCATTGCGGGTCGATCAAGATGTTTTGGAGTGGTTCAAGGCACAAGGTGCGGGTTATCAAACCCGCATCAACGCCGTCCTCAAGGCTTACCGCGACGCTTCTGTCTGAACCCATGCCCATGCCGGGCGATGCCCTTAACATCTCCCCCTATGAATTGGCTAGACACAATCAAATGGGACGCCCAAGGCTTGGTGCCGGTCATCGCGCAAGAGCAGGGCAGCAAAGACGTGCTGATGTTTGCGTGGATGAACCGCGAGGCGTTGCAAAAAACCGCTGAACTCGGTCGCGCAGTGTATTTCAGCCGTTCACGGGGAAAGCTGTGGTTCAAGGGCGAAGAGTCTGGCCATGTGCAAACCGTGCACGACATTCGCTTGGATTGTGACAACGACGTGATTTTGCTCAGCGTCACACAAGGCGGCCACGATCCGAGCATCGCTTGCCACACGGGGCGGCACAGCTGCTTTTACCAACGCTGGCAAGCCAGCCCGGACGGCGGCCAGTGGTTGAGCGTCGAGCCGGTATTGCAAGACCCCACCACCATTTACAAGGCCAAACCATGAGCTCTGACGACACCTTGGCCCGCTTGGCCGCCGTGATTGAAAGCCGCAAAGCGGCCAACGGTGGCAACCCCGACACCAGTTATGTGGCGCGTTTGCTGCACAAAGGCCCCGATGCGTTTTTAAAGAAAATTGGCGAAGAGGCCACCGAGGTGGTGATGGCCGCCAAAGACCTCGACCACGGCGGCGACCCGCACAAGTTGGTGGGCGAAATGGCCGACCTGTGGTTCCACAGCTTGGTGGCGCTGGCGCATTACCAGCTGACCCCCGAGGACGTGCTGCAAGAGCTGTCGCGCCGCGAGGGCTTGAGCGGCTTGGAAGAAAAAGCCTTGCGCAAAGCGCAGGCCCGTGAAGCTGGCGAAGATTAAACTTATTCATTTAGCCCGTCCTCGCGAGGTGCGAAGCGACGTGGCGACCTACCCCAAACCCACCATGCACACCGACCCCAATTGCATCTTTTGCAAAATCGTTGCCGGCAAGATACCGAGCAAAAAAGTCTATGAAGATGAAGAGATTTTTGCCTTCCACGATATCAATCCGTGGGCACCGGTGCACTTTTTGATCATTCCCAAGGCCCACATCCCGTCCATGGCGCAGACTGAGCCCGGGCACCAGGCCCTTTTGGGCCGCATTTTGTTACTGGCCCCCCGCTTGGCCTTGGAGCAAGGGGCCCGTCCTTACCCCGAGGGGGGCTTTCGCATCGTCACCAACACCGGGGCCGAAGGCGGGCAAGAGGTTCATCACATGCACTTTCATGTGATGGGTGGCCCGCGTCCTTGGTTGCGGGGATAAGCCCTTGGAAATGGGTGGTGTTTGCAGCCCACTAGAATCATTGGATTGTTCAGGAGATACCCATGGGATCGTTTTCCGTTTGGCACTGGTTGATCGTTTTATTTATCGTAGTGCTGGTGTTTGGCACCAAAAAGCTCAAAAACATTGGCTCAGACTTGGGCGGAGCTGTCAAAGGCTTTAAAGATGGCGTTAAAGATGGCCAACCCGGCGCAGCCCCCGCTGACGACAAAACCGCAGCCCCAGCGGCCCAAGTGGCTGCGGCCAACCCGGCTGCCGACAAAAACACCATTGACGTCGAAGCCCGGCCCAAGCTCTGATCGAATGCCGTGATCGACCTGGGTGTTTCCAAAATCGCGCTGATCGGCGCCGTGGCGTTGATTTTCATTGGCCCCGAAAAACTGCCCAAATTGGCCCGCACCTTGGGTGCCATGGTGGGCAAAGCGCAGCGCTATGTGGCCGATGTGAAGGCCGAGGTCAATCGTTCGATGGACCTGGAAGAGCTCAAAAAAATGAAGGAAACCGTCGAGTCGGCAGCCCGCGACGTGGAAACCACGGTCCAAACCGCCAGCACCGACTTCGAAAAAGACTGGCAATCGGCCACCGCAGGCTTGGACACCGTGTCTTACACCCCCGAAGTGGTTTACCCAGAATACGCCCACCCCAAGAAAAAGTGGCGCATCAAGCAAGGGGCTGCCCCTCAGTGGTACAAGGCCCGCCACGGCATTCGCAGCAAGGCTTTGTCGGGTGCGGCACGGGTGGCGCGGTTTCGCCCGCAGCGCCTAGGCTAGAGGCCCACCATGTCAGACCCCACCACCAAACCGGAAGACGAGCTGGCCGGCTCCGAGCAGCCTTTTGTGCAGCACCTGATTGAGCTGCGCGACCGCTTGATCAAGGCGGTGATTGCCATTGCGGTGTTCGCCATTGCATTGTCCCTATACCCTGGCCCCGGCCCTTTGTACGACATCTTGGCCGCCCCACTGGTGGCCCAGTTGCCGGCGGGTGCCACCATGATCGCGACCTCGGTGATCTCGCCTTTTTTGGTGCCCCTGAAGATTTTGCTGATGGCTGCTTTTTTGCTGGCCTTGCCGGTGGTGCTGTATCAAATGTGGGCCTTTGTGGCGCCGGGTTTGTACACGCACGAGAAAAAGTTGGTGTTCCCATTGGTGGTGTCGAGCACCTTTTTGTTCTTTTTGGGCGTGGCGTTCTGTTACTTTTTTGTCTTTGGCCAGGTTTTTGCCTTTATCCAGAGCTTCGCCCCCAAAAGCATCACGGCCGCGCCTGACATCGAGGCCTATCTCAGTTTTGTTCTGAGCATGTTTTTGGCATTTGGCATGGCTTTTGAAGTGCCCATTGTGGTGGTTGTGTTGGCCCGCATGAAAGTGGTGTCGATTGAAAAGCTCAAAGCGTTTCGTTCATATTTTGTGGTGCTGGCCTTTGTCATTGCGGCCATCGTGACCCCGCCTGATGTGGTGTCGCAACTGGCGCTTGCCATACCCATGTGCCTGTTGTACGAAGTGGGCATTTGGGCTGCGCAGCTGTTCATTCGCCACACCCAAGCCCCTGACGCCGAAAAGCCACCAGCGGCTTGACACCCCATGAAGCGCTACTGGCTCATCTTCGCTCAGGTGGTCACGGTGTTGTTGGCCATTTGGTTTGTCTTGGTCACGCTCAAGCCCCAATGGGTGGGTACGGGTGGCAATTGGTCGGGCGCGGTGCATTTGCTGCAAGCGCCTGCCGCCACCCCAGGGGCGGTTGCGGTGGGCAGTTTGAGCCCAGCTGCGCGCCAAGCGTCACCCGCCGTGGTCAGCATCAGCACCACCCGCGCTGCCGGCCCCAACCCGCACGCCAAAGACCCCTGGTTTAAGTTTTTTTATGGCGACCAAGATGAGGTGCCCCAAGGGGGCATGGGCAGTGGGGTGATCGTCAGCCCAGAAGGCTATGTGTTGACCAACAACCATGTGGTCGAGGGGGCCGATCAAAT
>CAMDLJ010000290.1 GCA_945901665.1 Bordetella parapertussis
CACCCAATATCATCACCGTCAATCCCAGTGTGGCGGCCAAAACCCTGCCCGAGTTGGTCGAAGCGGCCAAGAAAACCCCCATGAGCTACGCCTCATCGGGCATTGGCACCACCACCCATTTGTCCATGGAGCGGTTGAAAACCGCAGCCAAAGTGGACATCACACACGTGCCCTACCAACCGGCTGCAGCCATCAATGCCGTGGTGGCGGGGCACACCCCCATGGCCTCCACCTCGATGCCGCCAGCCGTGCCGCAAATCAAGGCGGGCAAGCTCAAAGCCCTGGCCGTGACCAGCGCCACCCGCTCGCCGCTGCTGCCCGATGTGCCCTCGATCACCGAGTTTGGCTACAAGGAGTTTGACGACTACACCTGGTTTGGCTTCATGGCCCCCATGGGCACGCCACCCGCCGTGATCGAGCGCTTCAATGCCGCTTTGAACCGGGCCATGGAGTCACCCGAGGTCACCGAAAAGTTCACCCACTTGGGGCTGGCATCCACCCGCAACACAAGCGCTGAATTTGGCACTTTTTTGCGCGCCGAGGTGCCCAAATGGGCGGCCGTGGTGAAAAGCTCAGGAGCCCAAGCCAATTGACCCATTCACCCACCGATACGCGGCAGGCTCAGCGCGCTGAGTGAAACCTGCATTTCTCCTTGACTTCACTTGTTACAAGACATGAAACATCTTCTCTACCGCGGCTTCGCTGCCACCGCTGCCCTGACCCTGGGCCTGTTGATGGGCTGTGCCACGCCCCAAGGTGCTGACTACCAACCCCAGCGCGGGCAAAGTGGCAAAGACGTGATTTGGATTCCCACCTCACCCGAGTTGGTGACCCGCATGCTCAATATGGCCAAGGTCTCGAGCCAAGACATCGTTTATGACTTGGGCGCGGGCGACGGCATCATTGCCATCACCGCCGCCAAACAGTTTGGTGCCCGCGCCTATGGCATCGAATACAACCCCCAAATGGCCTTGCATGCGCAAAACAATGTGCGTGCCGCCGGTGTGGCCGACAAGGTGAGCATTCGCCAAGGCGATATCTTTGAAGAAAAGTTCGACGAAGCCACCGTGGTCACCATGTACTTGTTGCCACATTTGAATCTAAAGCTGCGCCCAATATTGCTCAAAATGAAGCCGGGCACACGCATCGTCTCGCATGCCTTTGACATGAATGAATGGGAAGCCGACGAAAAAGTCAGCCATGAGTACGCCCATGCCTTCATGTGGGTGGTGCCCAGCCCCGTGGAAGGGGCGTGGACACTGCAAGAAGTCGACAGCAAAGCCCAGGTGCAGTTGGATATAGAGCAAAGTTTTCAACGCATTGGTGGCAGCATCACCGAGCGCGGACGCAAGACCCCTTTGCTGGGCGCGCAATTGCGCGGAGACAAGATCGCCTTCCAGTACTTGGGGGCAGACCAGCAACTGCGCAGTGTGACCGCCCAAGTCAATGGCAACAAGATGAATGGCGTGAGCAGCCTGCAAGGCGGACAACTGGCCATTGAAGCTGTTCGCCGCTGAAAGCCCACTGGTGCGCGCCCGGCGCACCCAAGCGAGACCCTGATGAGCCAAACCACAGATACCCACGCCCAACCCCAACACCTGCTCAGCCCCTTGGGGGCGGTCGCCCTGATCGTGGGCATTGTGATTGGTGCTGGCATCTTCAAAACCCCGTCCATGGTCGCCGGCATCGCTGGCGATGTGGGTTGGGTGATCGCCATTTGGCTGGTCGGCGCGCTGGTCTCATTGATGGGGGCGCTGTGTTATGCCGAGCTGTGCACCGCTTACCCGCATGCGGGCGGTGACTACCATTTTTTGCACCGCGCCTTTGGCCGACATGTGTCGTTTTTATACGCCTGGGCCCGCGCCACCGTGATCAACACCGGCTCCATTGCTTTGTTGGCCTTTGTATTTGGCGACTATTTCAGCCAGGTTTGGTCGTGGGGAGAAAACGGCAATGCCTATTGGGCTTTCACCATTGTGTTGGCCCTGACCGCCATCAATGTCTTGGGGGTCAATGCATCTGCTCGGGTGCAAATGGTGCTGACGGCTTTTGAAGTGCTGGGCCTGGTCGCCGTTGTGGTGGCCGGTTTTGCTGTGGAATCCGCCTCCCCCAGCGCGCCAGCGGCCTTTTCCAGCACCCCGCCTATGGCCATGATGGGGCTTTGCCTGGTGTTTGTCCTGCTCACCTTTGGCGGTTGGAACGAAGCCGCCTATGTGTCCGCAGAGCTCAAAGGCGGCAGCCGCACCATGGTGCGCGTGATTGTCATCAGCATGTTGTTGCTGACACTGATTTACATCTTGGTCAACCTCGCCTTGCTGCATGGCCTGGGCCTGAAGGGGCTGGCCGATAGCAAGACCGCTGCTGCTGATTTGCTGGGCCTGGCCTTTGGCCCCTGGGCGCAAAAAGCCTTGGGCTTGTTTGTCGCCATTGCTGCATTGACCAGCATCAATGCCACCATGGTGGTGGGCGCACGCACCAGTTTTGCGTTGGGGCGCGATTGGCACAGCCTGAGCGCCTTGGGCCAATGGCAAAGTCAAACCGGCAGTCCCACTCGGGCTTATTTGTTCCAGGCCGCGATCAGCATTGCCTTGATCGCTTTGGGCACCCAAGAGGCTGATGGCTTTTCAGCCATGGTGGAATTCACCGCACCGGTGTTTTGGGGCTTTTTGTGCCTGGTGGGTTTGTCACTGTTTTGGTTGCGTTGGCGCGACCCGAGCACACCGCGACCCTTCAAGGTGCCCTTGTACCCATTGACCCCCGCGGTTTTTTGTTTGGCCTGCGCCTACCTGACCTATTCCAGCATTGGCTACGCCATCAGCCAAAACGCCATCCATGTGGCGCTGTTTTTATTGCTCAGTGGCGTGGCGGCCTTGGTAGTGCTGCATTGGCGCGAAAAACAAATCAAAGCCCATTGAGCGAGCCCGGGTGCAGACCCGGACCACGCACCCTCACTGTTTTTGCGCTGTCATTGGCACAGATGCACTGAGCACCTGCTGTTGCGCCTGCAAGCGGCCTGCATCCACCGTGCCGGTGACTTTGGCCACGCTGCCGTCCCCACGCTGGTATTCAAAGCTGAATTCAGAACCACGCAAACGGCCCTTTTCCACTTTATAGCTGGCGCCCTGCAAACTCAGGCTGCCATTGAACATTTGGTCTTTTTGCTCCAAACGCAATTGCCCGGTTTGACCGCCCAATTGAAGCGACCATTGGCCTTCGATGCGTGCCGGGATGATCCAAAAATAACCACGCCCACGATCACTGTCGATGTTTTCGTCGGGGGTCCAGTCATCCATGTTGAAGGAGTTGGACACCACCCGTGTGCCAGGCTTCATTTTTTGCAAGATGGGTTTCAGGCGCAAATTGAGTTGCGGCAGCAGGTACAAGGTGACGACGGTGGCCGATGAAAAGTCTTCCACAAAAATATCGCCGCGGATGATGCGCACCTTGTCTTTGAGACCCGCGCGTTCCACATTGCGCTGGGCCAAGGCCGCCATCTCGGGGTTGAATTCAATGCCCACAGAACGCGCACCGTGGTTCAAGGCGGCGGCGATGGCAATCTTGCCGTCACCGGCGCCCAAGTCATACACCAAATCTTTGTCGGTGACCTGCGCAGTGCGCAGCATTTTGTCAATCAATTGATCGGGGGTGGGCACCCAGACCACGTCTTTACCCGATTGGCCAACGGTGGGC
>CAMDLJ010000291.1 GCA_945901665.1 Bordetella parapertussis
TTGGCGCCATAAATTTTTACAAACTCGGTGTAGCCGTCGATCTCGCCGCGGCTGATGTCGCCCCCGCCAGGCACGCGCAAGGCCACCACGCGTCCGCCTTTGCTGGTGGCTGGGGCACTGAACACTTTGAAATCGACATCGCCCATCACGTCGGTGAGTTCGGTCAGGCTGAGCTTGACGCGCAAGTCGGGCTTGTCAGAGCCATACAAATGCATCGCGTCTTGATAGGTCATGACCGGGAATTCGCCCAGATCGATGCCCAGGGCGTGCTTGAACACGCCGGTGATCATGTCTTGGAACAAGGCGCGAATTTCTTCTTCGGTCAAAAACGAGGTTTCGATATCGATTTGGGTGAATTCAGGCTGACGGTCGGCGCGCAAGTCTTCGTCGCGGAAGCACTTGGTGATTTGGTAATAGCGGTCATAACCGGCCACCATGAGCAGCTGCTTGAACAGCTGGGGCGACTGGGGCAGCGCAAAAAACTGCCCGTCGTGCACGCGGCTGGGCACCAGGTAGTCGCGCGCGCCTTCGGGCGTGCTCTTGGTCAGCATGGGGGTTTCGATGTCGACAAACCCATTGGCGTCCAAAAACTTGCGCACCTCCATGGCCACTTTGTAGCGCAGCATGAGGTTTTTTTGCATATAAGGCCGGCGCAAATCCAGCACCCTGTGGGTCAGGCGGGTGGTCTCAGAGAGGTTGTCATCGTCAAGCTGAAAGGGTGGCGTGACCGAGGGGTTGAGCACCGTCAGTTCGTGGCACAGCACTTCGATCTTGCCGCTTTTCAGGCCGTCATTGGTCGTGCCTTCGGGGCGGGGCCGCACCAAACCTTTGACCTGGATGCAAAACTCGTTGCGCAAGTCTTCGGCGATGGCAAACATCTCAGGGCGATCAGGGTCGCAGACCACTTGAACATAGCCTTCGCGGTCGCGCAGGTCGACAAAAATCACGCCCCCGTGGTCGCGGCGGCGATTGACCCAGCCGCACAAAGAAACGGTTTGCCCCGCCAGGGCTTCGGTCACCAGACCGCAGTAATGGGAACGCATGGCCATACTTAGCTTTCTCTTGTCAAAAGACCCGGTCGGTCAAGCCGGCGGGTTCAGGGGTTTGGTATCCGTTTGTGCGTCGGGTGCCACAGCGCCCATGGAAATCACATAGGTCAGGGCCTCGTCCACGCTCATGGACAGCTCAATCACATCGGCGCACGGCACCAACAGAAAAAACCCGCTGGTGGGGTTGGGGGTGGTGGGCACATACACGCTCATCCATTCGCCGTCCAGGTGTTGGGCCACTTCGCCCGAGGGCGAGCCAGTTTGAAAACCAATCGTCCAGGACCCGGCGCGCGGGTACTGCAGCATCACCGCTTTGCGAAACGCATTGCCGTTGCTAGAGAACAAAGTGTCAGAAACTTTTTTGACGCTGGTGTAGATGGACTTGACGATGGGGATTTGGGTGAACAACCGGTCCCATTGGCGCACCAACCAGCGCCCCGCCACGTTCGACACCAAAGCACCCGTGAGCAACAGGAGCAACAAAATCAAGCCCACGCCCAGACCAGGCACATCGCGCAAGCCCGCCACGGGATTGACGCCGCCAACCGGTATGACGGAGTCGAGCCCGTACATCATCCCCAGGAAAACGCCGTCGAGCAAACCCACCAACCAGTGCAGCACCCAAATGGTGATGGCCAAGGGGAGCCACACCAGCAATCCAGCCAAGAGGTATTTTTTAATGGGCAGCTTCATGGTCTGGGGCTCACAAAAGATCGACGCAATGGATCAACGCAATGGGGTCGCGTCAAGTCGATGACGCAGGGGTGCTGGGGCTGGGTGTGCTGGCCGGTGTGGCGGCAGCAGCGGGCGTGCTGGTGGCCGCAGCCGTGGTGCTCGATGAATCAGTCGGTTTGGCGCTGTCGCTGCTGGGGGCATCGGTTTTGGTCTCAGGCTTGGCATCGCCCTTGGCCTCGCCAGCCTCTTTGGCCCCACCCGAATTACCGCCACGGAAATCGGTGACGTACCAGCCCGAGCCCTTGAGTTGGAAACCAGCCGCAGTGACCTGTTTGGCCAAAGCCGTTTTGCCGCAGGCCGGGCAATCGGTCAAGGGCGGGTCAGACATTTTTTGCAAAAAGTCCTTGGCATGGCCACAGGACTCGCATTTGTAAGCGTAAATGGGCATGGTGTGGGAGGGGTGGTTTCAGACGGCGACAGGTGAATGCCGACCGCGCTATGCAAAGCACGCAATTATAGTTGGGTGCTTGGGGGACGACTTCAAGGGCCATTCCCGTTGACTGCTTGCTATTCGGGAATACCGAATGAATGCATCTTGCAAAATACCTCCAGAGACACGATGGGGCAAGCACTGGTCCGCTCGAACTCGGCGGCAATGGCTAGCAAATCACGGTCGCCAGACACCAGCACCTGCGCTTTGCCTTCCATTGCCAAGTGCATGAACGGCAAATCCAAAACGTCGCGGCAATCGGGCACCGTGGGTGGCGGCTGGGGTATGCGCACAGTTTCGGCATAGGGCAAGTAGTCGGCCAGCAACTCGTCTTGCTCCGCTTTCGACAAACGGAACTTGGCATAAGCCAACACGCGAACCAGCTCTTGCACTGTGGCTGTGCTGGCCAGGGGCAACACCAGCCCACGCTGCCAAGCCTGACGCACCTGCCCAGCTGCGCCAGCGCGAAACACCAGCGCAGACAAGACCACGTTGGTGTCCAGCACCACGCGAACTGCGGCGCTCATGCTTTGGGCTTGGCCTTTTTGGCTGCCGCCTTCTTCGGCTTTGCGAGGGTCATGTCATAAGCCGCCGCAGGCTCGTTGACCATGGCTGCAGCTGCCGCAGGCGCTCTGGCCCACGCCACCGCTGCAGCCACATCATCGGCAGTCAACTCCAACTCGGCCAATTTGGCGCGCACCGCATCGCCACGCTGAATGCGCACAGGCGTCAGGATGAGCTGCCCACCACGGGCCTCCACATCAAAGTATTCAGTCGCCCCCACTGCCTGCGTCAAGCTCTTGGGCAATGTGAGTTGATTTTTGGCTGTGATTTTGGCGAGCATGGATTTATCCGAGAGTAAGGAATCCTTACTTTATCGGAAATCCGTGCTCAGCGCGCAGTGCCGACCAAATGGTGGTGTTGCCCGTGCCGGTTGGTCAGAACTTGGGGGCCCAAGGAGCCGCCGAACATGCCCACCAGGGCTGCGGCCAGACCGGCCAGTTGGGCGGGGAATTCTTCGCCCGCTGGGGTGGCCAAAAACAAACCCCAGGTGAGCAGGCCCAGCACCATGGAAAAAATCGCCCCTTGGGTGGTGGCGCGCTGCCAGTACAAACCAAACACCAGGGGCACAAAAGCGCCGACCAAGGGCACTTGGTAGGCACCCGAGACCATTTCATAAATGGAGGTGCCTTGCATGGCAATGGCATAAGACAGCACCACGGCGCTGAAGGCCAAAACGGTGATGCGCATGGCGCGCAGCTCTTGGCGGTCGTTCTGGAAGGGGCGGAACTGGCGCCAAATGTTTTCGGTGAAGGTCACGCTGGGGGCGAGCAGAGTGGCCGACGCACACGACTTGATGGCCGAGAGCAAAGCCCCAAAAAACAAAACCTGCATAACAAACGGCATTTGCTCCATGACCAAGGTGGGCAAGACTTTTTGCGGGTCTTCGGCCATCAAGG
>CAMDLJ010000292.1 GCA_945901665.1 Bordetella parapertussis
GCCGGTGTGGGCAAGACCGTGAACATGATGGAACTCATCAACAACATCGCCAAAGCGCACAGCGGTTTGTCGGTGTTTGCCGGTGTGGGCGAGCGTACCCGTGAAGGCAACGACTTCTATCACGAGATGGCCGACTCTGGCGTGGTGAATTTGAAGAACTTGGAAGAGTCCAAAGTGGCCATGGTCTACGGCCAGATGAACGAGCCCCCAGGCAACCGTTTGCGCGTTGCGTTGACGGGCCTGACCATTGCCGAATCTTTCCGCGATGAAGGCAAAGACGTGTTGTTCTTCGTGGACAACATCTACCGTTACACCTTGGCCGGTACCGAAGTGTCAGCCCTCTTGGGTCGCATGCCTTCTGCCGTGGGTTACCAACCAACGCTGGCTGAAGAAATGGGCCGTTTGCAAGAGCGCATCACTTCCACCAAAGTCGGTTCCATCACTTCCATCCAAGCCGTTTACGTGCCCGCCGATGACTTGACCGACCCCTCTCCTGCCACCACCTTTGCGCACTTGGACTCCACCGTGGTGTTGTCGCGTGACATTGCTTCACTGGGTATCTACCCCGCTGTGGATCCTTTGGACTCCACCAGCCGCCAGCTCGACCCCTTGGTGGTGGGCAATGACCACTACGAAACCGCTCGCGCCGTGCAAGGCACCTTGCAGCGTTACAAAGAGTTGCGCGACATCATCGCGATTTTGGGCATGGACGAATTGGCACCCGAAGACAAACTGGCCGTGGCCCGTGCGCGCAAGATCCAGCGTTTCTTGAGCCAGCCTTTCCACGTCGCTGAAGTGTTCACCGGCTCACCTGGCAAGTACGTCACCTTGGCCGAAACCATTCGCGGCTTCAAAATGATCGTGGCTGGGGAGTGTGATCACATGCCCGAGCAAGCGTTCTACATGGTGGGCACGATCGACGAGGCCATCGAAAAAGCCAAGAAAATTTAATTTGGGCTGCAACCGCACCTGATAAGGAAGCCCAATGAAAACCATGCAAGTCGATGTGGTCAGTGCCGAAGAGCTGATTTACTCTGGTGAAGCCACCTTTGTGGCGCTGCCAGGTGAAGTGGGCGAGTTGGGCATTTACCCGCGTCACACCCCATTGATCTCGCGCATCCGAGCCGGTTCGGTGCGCATCCACAAGCCCGATGGCGAACAGGAATTTGTCTTTGTCGCGGGTGGCATCCTAGAGGTGCAACCAGACTCAGTCACCGTTTTGTCTGACACGGCTGTGCGCGGCAAAGACCTGGACGAAGAGCGCGCCAATGCAGCCAAAAAAGCCGCTGAAGAAAACCTGCGCAATGCCAAATCAGACGTAGATATTGCATCGGCCCAATCCGAGCTGATGGTTTTTGCGGCGCAGCTCGCAGCGCTGCGAAAGTACCGCGGCAAAAAGTGAAGACGTCACGCCGCTTGCCTATCGACCCTGGCCGTGTGCCAGGGTTTTTTGTGTGTGGGCCCAGCAAGGCACAATTGCGTCATGCCCAAAGATAAATTGCGCGCAGCCGCCTTGGGTGGCAGCGCCGACGATGTGGAAATGGCCTTTTATGAGGCAATGCAAAACGGTGACATCGAACGCTTGATGGCCTGCTGGTCGGATGATGAAGACATCGTTTGTGTGCATCCCGGCGGCCCTCGGGTGCTGGGGGCTTTGGCCATCCGGGCCACCTTCGAGAGCATGTTCTCCAATGGCACCATCCAAGCCCATCCGCAACGCTTGCGCAAAGTCGAGTCACTCACCAGTGCCGTGCACAGCGTGATCGAAACCATCCAGATCCTCACCCCCGATGGCCCACGTGTAGCTTTTGTCACCGCCACCAATGTCTACCACCGCTCTGCCCAAGGCTGGCGTTTGGTGGTTCACCACGCCAGCCCAGGCACCGAGAGCGATGCGCCAGAAATAGAGGACGCGCCGCAGGTGTTGCATTGAAATGGGCCTACCGCGCACCGCCGTGGGCGGTGGGTGGCCATGTGCAAACCATCGCTTCAGCCCTGTGGTCGCAGGCAGGACCTCCCATCCCCTGGCAGCGTGAGCGCTGGGACAGCCCAGATGGTGACTTCATTGACGTGGACTTTTGGTCAGGGCTTGCCGGACAGCCTTGTTGGGTCATGTTTCATGGCTTGGAAGGCTCCTCGCGAAGCCACTACATCCGCTCGTGCGCACAGGCTGCCCATGCCGCAGGTTGGCATGTTGCGGTACCTCATTTCAGGGGGTGCAGTGGCGAACTCAATCGATTGCCCCGCGCCTATCACTCGGGAGATCACGAGGAAATTGATTGGATATTGCGCCGCTTGCGCTTGATGCATGGCCTTTTGCATGCTTCCGGGGTCTCGCTCGGTGGCAATGCCTTGCTGCGGTGGGCCCAGGAGACAGGCCGTCAAGCTGGGCAAGTTGTGCAATCCATAGCGGCAGTGTGTGCGCCGACCGACTTGGCTGCCAGTGGCCACGCCATGGGTCGGGGGTTCAACCGCTGGACCTATACACCGATGTTTCTGCGCACCATGAAACAGCGTGCGGAACAGCTGTGGCAACGCCACCCTGGACTTTTTGATTTAACGGCCTTGCACCGCGCAAACACCTTGTATGACTTTGACAATGTCTTCACAGCGCCCTTGCATGGTTTTGCCAACACCGAGGATTACTGGCGGCGTGCATCGGCGCGGCCAGGTTTGCGTGACATTGCCTGCCCCAGCTTGATCATCCACGCACGCAATGACCCATTTGTACCTGCCCACAGCTGGCCCCAAGCCGATGAAGTGGGCCCATCGGTGGTTCTGTGCCAAACTGAAACTGGCGGGCATGTGGGATTTTTGCAAGGCCACCCGCCTGGGCACTTGCAGGATTTGCCAGAATGCCTGATGCAATGGTGGAGGATTCATTCCTGATGGACGATATCGTCAAACAAGCCATGGCCAAGTGGCCCCATGTTCCCGCTTGCCATGGCTGGCTGGGTTTAGACGCGCGTGGCCATTGGTATATGCGCGATGATCAAGCCCAAGCTGGAGGTGCTTTCCCAGTGAGCAAGGGATCACAACTCAAGCACGATAAGCTGATTGAATTCATTGGCCGCAACTACCTGGCTGACGCGAATGGCTGTTGGTATTTCCAAAATGGTCCGCAGCAGGTGTTTGTCGAATTGGAAGCCACGCCCTGGGTCTGGCGCGTTGACCCCGATGGAACGGTGCGCACCCACACAGGCATTCCTGCCCAGGTGCAGCAGTGTTGGGTGGATGAGCATGGCAAGGTTTACTTGGCATGCGATGTGGGCTTTGGTTTGTTGCAAAGCCAAGATGTGCCATGGGCCGCCCAAGCCCTAGAGAAAGGCTTGTGGTTACCGCAAGACTGCCAAAGTGCAGCCATGCCTGTGCAGTTTGGCTATGTCACCAGCCCGCAAGCCTGGGCTTTGGCGCAAAAGATTTAATTTAATCTTGGTACCGCAGGCCCGACGATGGGCGCCAGCCCAGAAAACCCAGGCGCAGAAGTTAAAAAAGGTCCCGAGGGACCTTTTTTATCACGCGAGACCAGCTTTATTTGGCTGCGTCAGGCTTTTTGGGTTCGGCAAATTTGGCGCCAGAAGCGTTGGCCATGTAGACCACCGCACGGCCAATCTCCAGGTCGTCGTAGTCACCACCGCCTTGTGCACCCATCGCGCCCTTGCCTTTGAGGGC
>CAMDLJ010000293.1 GCA_945901665.1 Bordetella parapertussis
CAAGCTCACCGCCAAGGCATGCTGAACCTCTGCCGATAAAGAAGAAGCGGATACAGGGGATTGATTCATATATCTATTTGGGTTTACACCGGCCCCTCAAACGTTTATACTGCGCCGGTTTTTCGCCATTTTAAGTGGCTGCGCGGGGACTTACCCCGGGAACTTCAATTGAAACCAATCCTTCTATCACTGTGGGCCGAATGGCAAAGCTGGCACAGCAGCCACCCGCATGCGGCAGCTGCTGGCGTGACTGCTGTTCTGCTGCTGGCCGGCGGTGGGGCCGTGGCAGTGGCTTCGCTGGGGCCTGATGCGGCCGATCTGCCCATCCGCCAGGTGATTGACAAGCCTTTGCCCGGCCTGCAAACCAACACGCTCGGCACTGACATCTCTCAACTGCAGCTGTACCGCTCAGATGTATCCCGTGGCAACGACAGCGCTGACAGCCTGCTCTCTCGCCTGGGCGTCTCAGATGCCAACGCAGCCCAGTTTTTGCGCCAAGACCCCTTGGTCAAACAGAATTTGCTGGCCCGCGCCGGCCGCAGCCTTCAAGCCAGCACCAATGCCCAACAACAACTCACTGAGTTGGTGGCGCGTTGGGCAACTGATGACGGTCGCCACTTCAAACGCTTGCGCATCACCCGCCAAGCCAATGGCGCCTTCACCTCTGAGTTGCAAGAAGCGCCCCTACAAGCCTCGACCCACATGGCCAGCGGCGTGATCCAAAGTTCATTGTTTGCTGCCACGGACGACGCGCGCATCCCCGACAACGTGGCCAACCAGTTGGCAGATATTTTTTCAGGGGACATTGATTTTTACCGTGCCCTGCGCAAAGGCGACCGTTTCTCGGTGGTTTATGAATCCCTGGAAGCCGATGGCGAACCGCTGCGTGCTGGCAAAGTACTGGCCGCTCAGTTTTTGAACAACGGCAAAACCTATCACGCCGTCTGGTTCCAAGAGCCCCAGGCCCCCAAGGGGGGGTATTTCAATCTCGGTGGCCAAAGCCTGCGCCGTGCCTATTTGGCCTCGCCCCTGGCTTTTTCCCGCGTGACCAGCGGATTTAAATTGCGCTTTCATCCGATTTTGCAAACTTGGCGCGCCCATTTGGGCGTGGATTACGCAGCGCCAGTGGGCACCCCCGTGCGCAGTGTGGGTGACGGCGTGGTCGAAACGGCTGGTCAACAAGGCGGCTATGGCAATGTGGTCACGGTGTCGCACCGCAATGGGCATAAAACCCTTTATGCCCATTTGAGCCGAATTGATGTGCGCGTGGGCCAAAACGTCTCTCAAGGCCAAAGCTTGGGCGGCGTGGGTGCCACCGGATGGGCCACGGGACCCCACTTGCATTTTGAGTTCAGGGTGAATGGCAAGCACCAAGACCCATTGACATTGGCGCGACAAAGCGAAGCCATTCCAGTGTCTGAGGCTGCTTTGCCTCAATTTCGCCAGCATGCCTTGCAAGCGCAAAAAGACATTGCTGCAGCCGCCAGCCTGACGCCAGCCAACATCCAATAAAGCATGTCCGAGTTGTTCATCGGCCTCATGTCCGGCACTTCGCTGGACGGGGTGGATGGGGTACTGATTGACTTTGCCACTGGCCGCCTTCAGGTGCTCGCCCACCAACATGCGCCCTTTGACACCTTGCTGCGCTCCGAATTGTTGGCCTTGAACCAATCTGGACCGGACGAACTGCATCGCAGCGCCTTGGCAGCCAATGCGTTGAGCCGTTTGTATGCCCAAGTGGTTCAATCTTTGCTGACCCAGGGCCAACGCCAACCCAGCCAGGTGCGTGCCATTGGGGCCCATGGCCAAACCGTGCGCCACCAACCTGGGATGCACGACAGCAGCGGGTACAGCTTGCAAATTCAAAACCCCAGTTTATTGGCCGAATTGAGCGGTATTGCGGTGGTGGCCGATTGGCGCAGCCGAGACGTCGCAGCCGGTGGACAGGGGGCGCCTTTGGTGCCAGCATTTCACCAAGCCGTTTTTGGCCAAGCTGGCCAAAACTTGGCGGTTCTCAATGTGGGGGGCATTGCCAACCTCAGCGTCTTATCAGCCCAAGGCGACGCCATGGGCTTTGACTGCGGCCCCGGCAATGTGTTGATGGACTTGTGGTGCCAACGCCATACTGGCCAGGCCTACGACGATGCGGGGCGTTGGGCCGCTTCCGGGCAGGTCCAGGCGGACTTGCTGGCGCGCTGGATGCAAGAACCGTTTTTTCACCGAGCCCCCCCAAAAAGCACAGGTCGCGACCTCTTTCACGCCCCGTGGCTGGACAAGCACTTGGCAACTGGGTCTACGCTGGCGCCCAATGATGTGCAAGCAAGTTTGTGCGCACTCACCGCTGAAACTATTGCGCAGGCCGTGTCCAAGCATGCGCCACACAGCAGCCGTTTGATGGTTTGCGGGGGTGGCGCTTACAACCAGTGCCTGATGGGCATGCTGCAAGCATGCCTGCCCCAACTGGCGGTGGTCAGCACCGAAACTGCAGGCCTGCCGCCATCCCAGGTGGAAGCCGCCGCCTTTGCCTGGTTGGCCCGCCAGACTTGTTTGGGCTTGCCGGGCAATTTGCCAAAAGCAACGGGCGCCAAAGGCGCCCGTGTGTTGGGTGGAATTTACCCAGCCTGAAGGCTCAACAGCCTTGAGAGCTCCCCGGCAAGAATCGCCGGTTCAGACCGAAAAGGATGAACCGCAACCGCAAGTGGTTGTGGCGTTGGGGTTTTTGATCACAAACTGGGCGCCTTGCAAATCTTCCTTGTAGTCGATTTCAGCGCCCAAGAGGTATTGGTAGCTCATGGCGTCAATCAGCAAAGACACGCCGTTTTTGCTCATGGTGGTGTCGTCCTCGTTGGTCACCTCATCGAAGGTGAAGCCATACTGAAAACCCGAGCATCCGCCACCTTGAACAAACACGCGCAACTTCAACTCGGGGTTGCCTTCTTCAGCGATCAAATCGGCCACCTTGGCAGCGGCACTGTCGGTGAAAACAATGGGGGCAGGCATTTCGGTGGGCAGGGCTTCGGCGACGGCGTTCATGGGCTTTACTCCTCGGAGATCAAATAGTGTTGTAGTTTAGTCGGAATTAACCCGGCTCGTCCAGCGACCTGGGCCACCCTGCTGAGATAAGGGTCTGCACCCGCCAAAGGCACAACCGTTGGGCACAAAAAAACCGCTGCGGCGGTAAGCACACAGCGGTTTTGGGCAAGTTTGCCAGCGGATCAGCGCTTGCTGAACTGCTTGCGGCGACGGGCGCCGTGCAAACCAACCTTTTTACGCTCAACTTCGCGCGCGTCACGGGTCACAAACCCTGCGGCCGACAACGCTGGCTTGAGGCTGGCGTCGTAGTCGATCAAAGCGCGTGTGATGCCGTGGCGCAAAGCACCTGCTTGGCCGGATTCGCCGCCGCCGTGGACATTGACTTGGATGTCAAAGGTCTCGGCGTGGTTGGTCAGCATCAGCGGTTGCTTGGCGATCATGATCGAGGTTTGGCGGCCAAAGAACGTGGAGATGTCTTTGCCGTTGACCGTGATCTTGCCGGAGCCTTTTTTCAGAAACACGCGGGCAACGCTGGATTTGCGTCGGCCGGTGCCATTGTTCCAATCACCAATCATGGGGGCTCCTTAGATGTCCAGCGGTTTGGGTTGTTGGGCGCTGTG
>CAMDLJ010000294.1 GCA_945901665.1 Bordetella parapertussis
AAATCGCCGCCGTCAGCCGGGTTGTGGCGATTGGCCTTGACCACCATGGCCATGGCGTTCCAACGCATATAGGCGCGAAGACGTTCTTCAATTTCGATATTGCCCGGGCAACGCTCTTCTTGGTCGGGCTCTAAAGTGTTGACATAGCCCGTGTTGGCTGAAAACGGCATGTCGATGCTGTTTTCGCGGGCATGTTCAAGCAATTGCTCTAATAAATAGTGGGCACGCTCCGGGCCTTCAGCGGAGATAACCGCTGAGAGAGCGTCCATCCACTCTCGGGTTTCTTGGCTGTCGGTATCGTTCAAAGCAAAGGTGCGCAAGTCATTGGGCAGGGCTGACATGGATATCTATCTCCTACGTTGTTTTTGGCTTGTACGCTGTTTTCAGCGTGTCTCGAGCGAATTGTGCCATTTTTTCATTTAAATTTCAAATTGTGCCCATCCGTTTTGTATTATGAAATTACAGCAATACCCAAGCATGGTGACCTGGTTCAAATGGTCCGCGTGAAAGGGGCAAACCGGTGAGCATGGCTGTCCTACACTCGACGGCATGAACCCCCAAACGCGGCCACGCTCGGCTTTCAAAGAGATCAGCCTGCTGTGGCAGAGTTGGTGGCGAAGGCAAACGCCCAGCCGACAAGACCGGTTTGCTTTCATGGGGCCATTGACCGCAGTGATCATGTTTTTTGCGGCCATCAGCAGCGCATTTTGGTATCTGCGCTATGAAGAGATGGAGCGCGAGCAGGAAAGTGTGCGCCGCGACGTCGAGTCGGCCCAGCAACAACTGCGCTTGCGCCTGATCGAGCGGCAAGAGCAAATGATGCGTCTGGCGCGCGACGCGGCCAATGGCGACATGGGGGTGATCAGCTTTGCCACCCAAGCCGAGGCCTTGGTGACCCAGTTTCCAGAGCTGTCCTCGGTCAGTTGGTTGGATGCGCGGCGGCGCGTTCGGGCCAGCTATTCGGCGCCCTCTTCACAAAACTCTCACCACTATCACCAGGGTGAGGTGCTGCGCAACACCGACGCCGTCAACACATTCCAATTGGCGCGCGAACTGCGCCGAACGATTTACTCACCCCCGCTGGTCGATACGGGTCAAAAAACCCGTCCGGCCTTCGACCTTCAATTGCATGTACCCATCTTTACCCAAGGCAATTTTGAAGGTGTGGTGATGGCCGAGTACAACATCGACGGGTTGATTCGTTTTGCCGTGCCGTCCGACATCACTGCCCGACATGCGGTTTCTTTGATGGACTCGGCGGGAAAGGTGTTGGCTGGCCAAGCCATCAACGCTCGGGTACGCACCTCGCCGGTGATGCCTTGGACGGGCGAAGCCTATGAATTTTCGGTACCCGTTTCGCCCGTGGGCAACAGCTTGATCTTGCGCGCTCAGGCGTACCGCACTTCGCAAGGCCTGATTGGCAATGGCTTGTTTTGGCTGGTGGGTGCCTTGAGCGTGCTCACCGCTTGGATGCTGATTGGCAGCTGGCGCCACACCCGCCGCCGATTGCAAGCCCAACAGGCCTTGATCTCCGAGACCAATTTTCGGCGCGCCATGGAAAACTCCATCCTCACCGGCATGCGGGCCATGGATTTGCAAGGCCAAATCACCTATGTGAATGCGGCGTTTTGCCAAATGACCGGCTGGAGCGAGCAAGAGCTGGTGGGATTGAAGCCCCCCTTTCCTTATTGGCCCGAAGAAGACCGCGAAACCTTGACCTTGCGCTTGCAAGAGGAACTATCGGGTCGCACCAGTCCTAGCGGCATTCAAGTGCGCGTTTTGCGCAAAGACCACAGCTTGTTTGCCGCCCGCTTGTACGTTTCACCCTTGGTGGATGCACGCGGCCAGCAAACCGGTTGGATGACGTCGATGACCGACATCACCGAGCCCAACCGCATCCGCGACCAGTTGGCTGCGTCTTATGAGCGCTTCACCACCGTGCTCGAGGCTTTGGATGCCTCGGTTTCTGTGGCCCCCTTGGGCAGCGAAGAGCTGTTGTTTGCCAACGGCCAATACCGATTGTGGTTTGGCAATCAGGCCAATGGCCATCTGCATTTGATTGCCCAGGCCGGCATGCCCGCGCAGGACACCGATATTGACAGTGGTGATATTGACTCCCTGGCTGGATTGCCCACCATGGGCATCACCAACGCGCCGAGTGAAAACGCCGAAATTTTCATCACTGACTTGGGCAAGTGGCTAGAGGTGCGCTCTCGCTACCTCAATTGGGTCGATGGCCGATTGGCGCAAATGGTGATTGCCACTGACATCACGCCACGCCGACAAGCCGAGGAGCAAGCAGAGCTGCAAGCAGCCCGCGCACAAAACGCCAGCCGCCTGATCACCATGGGCGAGATGGCCTCCAGCGTGGCACACGAACTCAACCAACCGCTGACCGCCATCAACAACTATTGCAACGGCCTGGTGTCGCGCTTGAAGAGTGGTCACATCAGCGAGCCCGAAATGCTCGTGGCCCTGGAAAAAACTGCACGCCAAGCCCAGCGTGCGGGTCAAATCATTCAGCGCATCCGGGCATTCGTAAAACGCAGTGAACCCAACCGCGTCCATGCCGATGTGGCCCCCATGGTGTTTGAGGCTTTGGAATTGGCAGAAATTGAGTTGCGACGGCGCAATGTCCGCTTGAGCCGCTTTATCCCCGATGGATTGCCCAAGGTGATGGTTGACGTGATTTTGATCGAGCAGGTGTTGATGAACCTGCTGAAAAATGCCGCCGAATCCATCGACCATGCCCAACGCCCATCGGCCCAGCGGCATGTGGCCTTGCAAGTCGGTGTCAAACGCGTCGGCGAACAAAATGTGGTTGAGTTCTCTGTGACCGACACTGGCCAAGGTCTGGCCCCGCAGGTCTTGGAGCGCTTGTTTGAAGCGTTTTACTCCACCAAGGCTGAGGGCATGGGCATTGGCTTGAATCTGTGCCGCAGCATCGTCGAGTCGCACTTGGGTCGAATGCAAGCGCAGAACCTCTACAATGGAAACGAAGTCATCGGGTGTTGTTTTTCCTTTTGGCTTCCCGTGAGCACACCCGAATCTGAAACCCCAGCGCAACCCGCCCCCGACCCCGGAGTAACTGCATGAGTTTGATCCCCAAAAAAGGCACTGTTTATGTGGTCGACGACGATGAGGCCGTTCGCGACTCGCTGCAATGGTTGCTCGAAGGCAAGGACTACCGTGTGCGCTGCTTTGATTCTGCCGAGAGCTTTCTCAGCCGCTTCGACCCACGCGAAGTGGCCTGCCTGATCGTTGACATCCGCATGGGCGGCATGACCGGCTTGTACCTGCAAGACCGCTTGATTGAGCGCAAGTCGCCTTTGCCGGTGGTGTTCATCACCGGTCATGGCGATGTGCCCATGGCGGTGACCACGATGAAAAAAGGCGCGATGGATTTCATCCAAAAACCTTTTGTCGAAGACGACTTGCTCAGCTTGGTGGAGCGCATGCTTGAGCAGGCCAAGACCTCTTTTGCCGACTACCAACAAGCTGCCAGCCGCGATGCTTTGATGGCCAAACTCACGTCGCGCGAAGCCCAGGTGCTCGAGCGCATTGTGGCGGGCCGCTTGAACAAGCAAATTGCCGACGACTTGGGCATCAGCATCAAGACGGTTGAAGCGCACCGCGCCAACATCATGGA
>CAMDLJ010000295.1 GCA_945901665.1 Bordetella parapertussis
AGGTAAGCCCGTGAAATTCTTTTTGCATAAGCCGTTAGATATCTAACGACGAATTTATGCAACTTGCCTACAAATTGCCTACAAGCATCCAAAAATAAAAACGCCCTAGGAACCAAAAGGGTCACTAGGGCGCATGAATACTGGGGTGGCTGATGGGGCTCGAACCCACGACAACAGGAATCACAATCCTGGACTCTACCAACTGAGCTACAGCCACCGTGTTCAAAGATTATAAACGCTGGCACGGGAGAAAAAGGCCCGTCACCGCCATCGCACCCCAAGCATGTTCACAGCTTGGGCTCGGGCACCATGATCTTGACCTTTAGTTTTTCTTTCAGGAGGTTGTAGTAGGCCACGCTTTCGGCGGCGGCCATCCAGCGGGTGAGTTGGGCCATTTCTTCTTTGCGCGCCGGTGCTGCAGCACTGGTCTCGCGGGCCACGACTTTGCTGATTTTCACCACCACATGACCGTTGTTGCCCAAGCCCATGTCTACCCAGGCGGGCAAGCTTTGTGTGGGCGCGCGCATGATGGCCTCCACCACATCTGATGGCAGTTGCAGATTTTGTTCGCGCGACAAGGTTTGCACTGCGCTCAGGTTGGTCACGGGCTTGTCGGCCTTGCCATCGGCGAGTTTGGCCAGGGCTTCTTCTTTGGCCATCTTGAGCGCTTGCTCTGCCTTCCAAAGGGCAGTGGCGCGCTCAGTGACTTGATCCAGGGGCATTGTTTTTTCGGGGTAATGTTTCACCACCCGCACCGAGATGAGTTGGTTGGCGCCGAATTCAACCGCTTCAGTGTTGCGCATTTTTTCGGTGGCATCGGCAGAGAACAAGGCAGCCAGCACCTTGGGGTTGGCCCAGGGCCCTTTGTCACCCGCAACAGGCATTCGCCCCACGCCTTGAGCGGTCTGGATGTCGAGCTTGAGCTTGTCGGCGGCGGGCTTCAAGGTGTCGGATTGTTCGTACACGAGGTTGGTGAATTGCTCTGCAGCTTCGGCAAACTTTTTGCGCGCTTGGTCGCGGCGCAGCTCCGACTCCAAGCCGGCCCGTGCCTGGCCAAAGCTTTGCAGTTGGGGGGCCTTGATGTCGGTGACTTGGATGATGTGGTAGCCAAATTCGGTCTCCACCAAGGGGCTGATCTCGCCTTTCTTCAAAGCAAACGCAGCATCCTCAAAGGCCTTGACCATGGCGCCACGGCCAAAAAAGTCGAGGTCTCCGCCCTTGGCCGCAGAGCCCGGGTCTTGGGAATTCTTTTTGGCCAGCTCCGCAAATTGCTGGGGTGACTTTTGCAAGGTGTCCCGCAAGCTTTGGGCAAAGGCTTTGGCCTTGTCTCGTTCAACCGCTGGGGCGTCTTTGGCAGCAGCGATCAAGATGTGGCTGGCCCGACGCTCAACGTTGTTGCTCAAACGCTCTTGGTTTTGCTCAAAATATGTTTTGACATCTTGCTCGTTGAGCGAGATGGTTTTTTCGATGGCCGACAAGTCCAACACCACATATTGCACATCGGCCTTTTCCACAGACTTGAATTTCGCGGTGTTGGCGTTGTAGTAGGCCAACAAAGCAACTTCGTCAGACTTGATTTTGGGCATTTGCTCGGCTGCCAAGAACCGCGCAACCTGGATTTCACGCTTTTCGTAAAAGGCATCCAAAGTGATGTTGGCAATGGTCTGTCCCACCAGGCTGCTGGCCCCTAAAGCCGCCACGACCTGGCGAGATGCCAGATCGGCGCGCACATTGGCTTCGAACATTTCGGGCGACAAGCCCTGGGCGGACAAGAGTTGGCGATAGCGGTCTTTGTCAACGCTGCCATCGGGCCGACGCAAAGAGGCAATGGTGGGGTTTTGCATCAACTCCTCAGCCACGCGCTGGTCGCTGGCCGAGAGCAGTTGCTTTTGAGCTGCCGCCATCAACACGCGGTCGCGCACCAGGCGCTCCAAGGTGCCAAAGCGCGCTTGGGGTGAATCTAATAATTTGGGGTCCAGGCCAGGGGCCTGGGCGCGAAAGCGCTCGGCCTCGGCGCGGTGGGCGTTGTCCCATTCGGGTTGGGTGATGTCCACCCCGTTGACGGTAGCAACCACGGCGCCTTTGTCCATGAAACTGTTGTAACCATCAATGCCGACCAGCGCAAACGCCGGAAATATGAGCAGCACCAATAAGAACTGCATGATTCTTTTGTGGTTGCGAACGAAATCAAACATGCAAGCTTTCTCATGGGGTCAAGAAAAAAGGCGAACACCGTTCGCCTTTGATGGTGTGGGTGGTGGTGGGTGCTGACGGTCTCGAACCGCCGACCTACGCCTTGTAAGGGCGCCGCTCTACCAACTGAGCTAAGCACCCCACCTGTTCTTCAGTTCAAGGCATCTTTCAACGCCTTGCCCGGCCGAAACTTTGGCACCTTGGCAGGCGCGATTTTAATCTCAGCGCCGGTGCGCGGGTTGCGACCGATTCTGGCTTCGCGGTGCCCCACCTCAAAAGTCCCAAAACCCACCAAGGACACCGAGTCTCCTTTTTGCAAAGCCGCTTGCACTGCAGCCAAGGCGGACTCCAGGGCCCGGGTGGCGCTGGCTTTGGAGATATCAGCTTGTAGGGCGATATGGTCGATGAGGTCGGATTTGTTCACAGGGTATTCCTTATGCGTTGTTAATGCCGTGACGGCGAATTCATGCCCGCAGCGCCGCCAAAGGCCCCGAGCTTGTCTTGGGGCATTGAAACTGGGGCCACTAGATGGCCCAGCTTGACGAGTCCATCCATGAAGTTTGTCAAACCGCCACGGGTGCTGGGGAGGGCGGATTCTAAGCAGGTTTTTCCACCCGACGTTCAAGCCAATGAATAAATCACAAACCTGGGTACTTAAGCATTGCCCAAGGCCTGGGCAATGGCTTGGCCCAGGTCGCTGGTGCTGGCTTTGCCGCCCAAGTCTGGCGTGCGCGGAGCGCCGCTGCCAGGCGCCAATACCGCTTCAATGGCTGTCAATATGGCGTCATGCGCGTCTTTGTGACCCAAAAACTCCAGCATCATGGCGCCGCACCAAATTTGCCCAATCGGGTTGGCAATCTGGCGCCCAGCAATGTCCGGGGCCGACCCATGCACCGGCTCAAACAAAGACGGGAAGCGCCGCTCGGGGTCCAAGTTGGCGCTGGGGGCAATGCCAATCGTTCCGGTGCACGCCGGCCCCAGGTCACTGAGGATGTCGCCAAACAAATTGCTGGCCACCACCACATCAAAAAACTCAGGGCGTTGCACAAAGTGCGCGGTCAAGATGTCAATGTGGAACTTGTCCCAATGGATGGCCGGGTAGTTTTTGGCCATCTTAATCACCCGCTCGTCCCAATAGGGCATGGTGATCGCAATGCCGTTGGATTTGGTGGCGCTGGTGAGGTGTTTTTTCGGCCGCGACTGGGCCAGCTCAAAAGCAAACTTCAGCACCCGGTCCACGCCAATGCGTGACATGATGCTTTCTTGCATGACGATTTCGCGCTCGGTGCCCGGGTACATGCGCCCACCCACGCTGGAGTACTCGCCCTCGGTGTTTTCGCGCACGATGTACATGTCAATTTCGCCAGGCGCGCGGGCGCTGCCATCGCGGCGCACCACGGGGGCGATGATGCCGGGCATCAAGCGCGCTGGGCGCAGGTTGATGTACTGGTC
>CAMDLJ010000296.1 GCA_945901665.1 Bordetella parapertussis
CAGCTGGTGGTGGCCACCAATGAAAACGATGTCCTGGATGTGTTTTTCAAGACGGGCGTGTACCAGGTGCGCAGCAGCGCGCAAACGCATGAAACCTCGAGCCCATCGATGGACATCTCCAAAGCCAGCAACTTCGAGCGATTTGTCCATGATTTGCTCCAAGGCGATGCGCAACGGGTTCGGCAGTTGTTCCAAGATGCAATCTCCGAAACAGGGCGCTTTGACCTGTCGCCAGACCCTCTATTCCCATTGGCCGCCACAAAACATGGTTTTGCCAGCGGCCGCAGCACCCATGCTGACCGCTTGCACACCATTCAAGACACCCACCGCAGGTTTGGCCAAATCATTGACACCCACACGGCCGATGGTTTGAAGGTGGCCCGTGAACATGTGCGACCCGGTGTGCCCATGGTGGTTCTGGAGACCGCCTTGCCGATCAAATTTGCCGACACCATTGTCCAAGCCCTGGGCCAGGCTCCGCCATGTCCGCCCGCATTTTTGGATTTGTCCTCTCGGCCCCAGCGTGTCCGTGTGATGGCCCCTGATGTGAACTTGGTCAAGGCGTATATCCAACAACACTGCGAGGCAGTGGCGTGATGGATGCGCAGGCCACGCCCATGAAAGTGGTTGGCTTCGCTGGCGAGTCCGGCGCTGGCAAAACCGGCTTGGTGGAGAAGTTGATCGGGCACCTCAAAGCGCGTGGCCTGCGGGTTTCGGTGGTCAAGCATGCCCACCATTCTTTTGATGTCGATCAACCCGGAAAAGACAGTTGGCGACACCGGGAAGCCGGTGCGTTTGAGGTGGTGGTGGCCAGCAACCAGCGCTTGGTGTTGCAGCGTCAATTTGAGCAAGCCGCCACGCTCAGCCCCCATCACTTGATCGCAGAACTCTATACCGGGGTGGATTGGGTGCTGGTCGAAGGTTTCAAAGACAGTGACTTGCTCAAAATCGAAGTGTGGCGTCCTTGCACGGACAAGGCGGTGCGCTATCCCCACGATGACTTTATTGTGGCCATCGCCACCGATGAACCCCAGGCCTTGCCCCAGCCCACGAACTTGGATGTTTTGGACCTGAATGACCCCGAACAGGTGGCCGACTGGTTGATGCAGCACCAAGATCGCTTCATTTACCAATCCCCCTTGGTCAATCCATGAGTGCAGCCGCCAAGCCACTGATGTCCTTGGATGATGCGCTGGCCATCATGCTGTCGCACGTTCAAAGCATTTCATCGGTGGAATCTGTGGCCACTTGGGACGCCGATGGCCGTGTCTTGGCCCAAGATGTGGTGTCCGAATTGGCGGTGCCTGCGCTGGACAACAGCTCGATGGACGGCTACGCGGTGCGCAGCAGCGATGTGAGTCAAGTGGGGGCCACGCTGCGGGTGACCCAACGCATTCCAGCGGGCAGCCACGGCCAGCCCTTGCATGCAGGCGAGGCCGCACGCATCTTCACAGGGGCCCCCATTCCGCCTGGCGCGGACGCCGTGGTCATGCAAGAGCATGTGAGCCTGGACCCGGTCCAAGCCGACTTGATCACGGTGGATCAATCGGTGAAGCTTGGCCAGTGGATACGCCGTGCTGGTGAAGATGTGTCTTTTGGGGCGGCGATTTTGTCCAAAGGTTGCCGCCTTCAACCGGCTGAGTTGGGTTTGGCCGCCAGCATTGGCCGGGCTGATTTGCCGGTGGTGCGCAAACCCCGGGTCGCCTTGCTCTCTACCGGCGACGAACTCGTCATGCCCGGCAGTGTGTCACCGGCCGACATGAAGCCTGGCACCATTTACAACTCCAATCGGTTCTTTCTGCGCGCCTTGCTGCAAAGAGCGGGTTGCGAAGTCACCGATTTGGGCATCGTGCCCGATCAACGCCAGGCCACCATCGATGTGTTGACCCAAGCCAGCGCTGACCATGACCTGATTGTCAGCAGTGGTGGCGTCTCCGTTGGCGAGGAAGACCATGTCAAGCCGGCTGTGCAATCCTTGGGCGCTTTGCATGTGTGGCAAATTGCCATGAAGCCAGGCAAACCTTTGGCGTTTGGTTGGATCAACGCAGAGCGCCCAACGCCCACCCATGCGCCCTGTTTTTTCATGGGCTTGCCGGGCAACCCAGTTTCGAGTTACGTGACCTATTTGTGTGTGGTCAGGCCTTTTTTGGCGGCCTTGCAAGCTTGCGTTGAGCGCGATCTCTCCCCTTATCAGTTGCCCGTTCATTTCGACTGGCCCAAGCCCGACAAGCGCCGTGAATTTTTGCGCGTTCGCCGCAACGCCCAGGGTGGTTTGGACCTCTTCCCCAACCAAAGCTCGGGGGTCTTGACCTCGGTGGTGTGGGGCGACGGGCTGATCGATGTCGCTCCGGGTCAAGTGCTGAGCCATGGTGACGGGGTGGCTTATTGGCCGTTTGCACAGTGGTTGTCATGAAAATTCATTTGCGTTACTTCGCCTCGGTTCGAGAGCTCATTGGCACCGGGCAGGCATCCGTCCAAACCCAGGCCAGCCATGTGGGCCAATTGCGCCGGGAACTGATGGCGATCAGTCCCCAACACGCCGAGGCTTTGGCGCCCCAAAAGGCGGTGCGTGCCGCCCTCAACCAAGTGGCCTGCGCCGAGGATGCAGCCTTGAGCGATGGCGATGAGGTGGCTTTTTTTCCGCCGGTGACGGGGGGTTAAAGATGGCCTCCTTGTCGGTGTCTATTCAAGTTGAAGACTTTGACATTGGGCAAGAGCACCAAGCCTTGCGCGCGCAAGATGAACGGGTTGGGGCGGTGTGCAGTTTTTTGGGCACCGTGCGCAGCCAAAGCGATGGTCAGTCTGTGTCTGCCATGGCCTTGGAGCATTACCCGGGCATGACTGAAAAATCCATCATGGCCATGTTGAACCAGGCCCAAGACAAATTTGATATCTACGCGGCGCGGGTGATCCACCGCATTGGGGACCTGATGCCGGGAGATCAAATTGTGTGGGTCGGCGTGACCTCGGCCCACAGGGGACAAAGTTTTCAAGCCTGTGAATTTTTGATTGACTACTTGAAGACCCAGGCCCCATTTTGGAAAAAAGAGCAAACCCCCAGTGGGGCGCGCTGGGTCGATGCCCGGGTGAGTGACGACGATGCCTTGTCGCGCTGGGGCATCCAAGTGCCTCGCCAAGCTGTTTGATTGATTTGGATCAAGCCCAGGGCAGGCGCCACGCTCTGGCACGGCTTGAAAACAGGCGCGGCAACCCAAACTGCCGTTCATTACAACATTGACGGGAACAGCCATGCGAGTCGAAAAGCTCA
The DNA here is from genome assembly GCA_945901665.1 of Bordetella parapertussis. The sequence goes on from CAMDLJ010000296.1 coordinate 3,269, forward strand.
CCACCAAATTTCAAGAAGCTTTGTCCGATGCCCAAACCTTGGTGTTGGGCGCCGACCAGGCCTATATTGAACCGGCCCACTTGTTGGTCGCGATGTTGCGCCAAACCGATGGCCCGCAATCGCTGCTGATGCGCGCGGGTGTGGCGGTGCCTGCCTTGTTGCAAGACGCCCAACAAATGATGGCAAGGTACCCCCAGGTTCAGGGTCAAGACCAAGTTCAGGTGGGGCGCGAGTTGGTGGGATTGATTCAAGCGGCTGAAAAAGAGGGCCTCAAGCGCAAGGATCAATACATTGCCGGCGAACTGTTTTTTCTGGCTTTGGCCGATCACAAAGGGGATACCGGCCAATTGGTGCGCA
>CAMDLJ010000297.1 GCA_945901665.1 Bordetella parapertussis
GACAGCGATGTGGCTTTGGCCGCCGACCCATCAGGGCAAGACCCATCCAGCTCATTGCCGCCTGTACAACCTGCCTTGGACCCAGCGCTCCATGCAGTTGCGCAGGAAACCCATGCGGCGCCTCCAGCAGACGATTTCACTGCACTGGATTTGACGCAAGATGTGCTGCACCGAGCGCCGATGCGTCCGCGCCCGGTGTGGCATGTGTTGAACCTGTTGCTGGGCTTGGCACTGCTTGCCCAATGGGCCTGGTGGGCCAAAAGCCCGCTGTTGGCCCAATGGCCTATAGCCCACGAGTGGGCCCAGACCAAGTGTGCCCAGTGGCACTGCCAAATCGATTGGCCCAAGGGCCTGGGCTCGGTGATGATTGAGCGAGCCCATTTCGAGCCCGACGGCGAGGGCCACCACCGCTTGCAAATACAGTTGTCCAATCGCGCCAGCCATCCGGTGGCCACGCCGTGGGTGGACCTCTCACTCACCGACGGCGACGACCGCGTGGTGATTCGCCGAGCCTTGGCGCCAGAAGAGATGGGTTTGCCCCGTCATTTGATCCCCGGCGCCGAAGCGGTGTCGAGCGTGCACTGGCGAGTGGACTCCGATGTGGAAGACCGGCTGAGCGGCTACCGAGCAGAAATTTTTTACCCTTGAAGAAAGAGAAAACATGGCTTCGTTGATTTGTGGATCTTTGGCTTTTGACACCATCATGGATTTTGAAGGCCGCTTTGCCGAGCAAATCTTGCCCGACCAATTGCACATTTTGAATGTGTCTTTTTTGGTACCGGCTTTGCGGCGTGACTTTGGCGGGTGCGCCGGCAACATCGCCTACAGCTTGCACCAACTCGGTGGCCAGGCTTACCCGGTGGCCGCTTTGGGCAATGACGGCGGTCCCTATGTCGAGCGTTTGCAAAGCTTGGGCATTGATACCCGCTGGGTGCGCACCATGCCAGACACCTATACCGCTCAGGCGATGATCATGACTGACCGCGACAACAACCAAATCACCGCCTTTCATCCGGGCGCGATGGGTTTGGCCCACCAAATTCAAATCGACGCGGTCGAAGGGGTGCGCTTGGGCATCATCTCTCCAGATGGACGTGAAGCCATGCTGCTGCATGCGCAACAGTTCAAAGCGGCTGGCATTCCTTTTGTGTTTGACCCGGGCCAGGGCTTGCCGATGTTCAATGGGGAGGAGTTGACTCGGTTCATACAAGGTGCGGATTGGGTCACCGTCAATGACTATGAGGGCAAGATGCTCAGTGACCGCACGGGTTTAAGCCATGCAGATATTTCGCGCCAGGTTCGTGGTTTGGTGGTCACCTTGGGTGCACATGGTTGCGAGGTGTGGGAGGCGGGCCAAAAAACAGTGGTTCCTCCGGTCAAGGCCCAGGCGGTGGTCGACCCCACAGGCTGTGGCGATGCTTGGCGCGGGGCCTTGCTGTTTGGCTTGGAACAAGGCTGGCCCCTGGCGCGCTGCGCTGCATTGGGCAACCATGTGGGCGCCTTGAAAATTGCCCAGCGAGGCCCCCAAAACTACCAAATTCCCGCGGGCTTGGTGGCGTCGGTCTTGGCCTGATCAAGGCAGTAAGTCCGCCCATTGCGCATTGGCTGCGGCTGCCGCGCCAACGCAAAAACGTTTGCGCCGGGCGCTTTGTCCGCGCACCCATTGAATCTGTCCTTTGGCAATGCCCAGGCTGGAGGCCAACCAGGCCAACAGGGCTGCATTGGCCTGGCCATCAATGGGGCGCACATGCAGGCGCACCTTCAGTGCGCCATCAAACAAGCCTTCGCTGTGGGTGCGCGCCGCATGGGGCACCACATGGATGTCGATGTGGCAATCTCCATTGGCTTGCCAATGCAGAAATGGCCATGTGGGGCGCGAACTCATCGGTATTTGCAAGGGCCAAATGAAAAAGCCCGATGCTTGAAGGCACCGGGCTTGAGCAGCGACTGATCGCTGGCCAGATCTTTGCAGATCAGGGCTTATGTGCCGTCGGAAACGGCCAAGCGGCTTGCGGGTTCAGAGTGGTCTGAGCCGCAGGCGCCGCAGGGGCTGGCGCCGCTTTGGCAGCAGGCTTTTTCGCGGCTTTCTTCGCTGCCGGCTTTTTGGCAGCTTTTTTAGCAGCAGGCTTTTTCGCGGCCGGCTTTTTCTTGGCGACGGCTTTTTTAGCAGCCTTCTTAACGGCCTTTTTGGCAGCAGGTTTTTTGGCTGCTACTTTCTTTGCCGCTGGCTTTTTAGCTGCCGCTTTTTTGGCAGCAGGCTTTTTGGCTGCTACTTTCTTTGCTGCTGGCTTTTTAGCGGCCGCTTTCTTGGCCACAGGCTTCTTGGCTGCTACTTTCTTGGCGACCGGCTTTTTGGCGGCCGGTTTCTTCTTAGCTGCGGGTTTCTTCGCTGCTACTTTCTTTGCTGCCGGCTTTTTAGCTGCGGCTTTCTTTGCGGGGGCCTTGGTTTTTGTGGCCGATTTTTTTGCAGTTGCCATATAGTTCTCCTAGATCAAGTGAACAGATCGTTGGGTGGAAAACACTTTGTGCGCCTTTGGGGGCACACCAAGCGATCCATGGCGTTGGACCCGGGTCCAGCGCCATGAACTCGAAACGCAAATTCTCTGCAACCCAGCGGGCTTTGTGTGCAGAGTGATTTGCAAATGGGGTACATGTATTGCGGCAAGTGGCTCAGTCCCAAGACAGGGCACCACCCGATTGGTATTCAATGACACGCGTTTCAAAGAAATTACGTTCTTTCTTGAGGTCGATCATCTCGCTCATCCAGGGAAATGGGTTTTCCTCGTGCGGAAACAGTGGCTCAAGGCCAATTTGGGTGGCACGGCGGTTGGCGATGTAGCGCAAATACCCTTTGAACATGGACGCATTCATGCCCAGCACACCGCGTGGCATGGTGTCTTCGGCGTAGCGATATTCCAATTCAACGGCTTTGTGGAACAAGGCCTTGATCTCTTCCTTGAACTCATTGGTCCACAGGTGGGGGTTTTCGAGTTTGAGCTGATTGATCAAGTCAATGCCAAAGTTGCAATGCATGGACTCGTCGCGCAAGATGTATTGGTACTGCTCGGCAGCACCGGTCATTTTGTTTTGTCGGCCCAGGGCCAAAATTTGGGTGAAACCCACATAGAAGAACAAGCCCTCCATCAGGCAAGCAAACACAATCAAACTTTTGAGCAGGGTTTGATCGGTCTCGGGTGTGCCAGTGTGGAAGTTCGGATCCATGATCGCCTCAATGAAGGGGATCAGAAACTGGTCTTTGTCTCGGATGGATTGGACTTCGTTATAGGCATTGAAGATTTCGCTTTCATCCAAGCCCAAGGATTCCACAATGTATTGGTATGCATGGGTGTGGATGGCTTCTTCAAAGGCTTGACGAAGCAAAAACTGACGGCATTCAGGGGCCGTGATGTGGCGGTAAGTGCCCAACACAATGTTGTTGGCGGCCAGCGAGTCAGCGGTGACAAAAAAGCCGAGGTTGCGTTTGACAATGCGCCGTTCGTCTTCGGTCAGTCCGTTGGGGTCTTTCCACAAAGCGATGTCACGGGTCATGTTGACCTCTTGGGGCATCCAGTGGTTGGCGCAGGTGGCGAGGTATTTCTCCCAGGCCCATTT
>CAMDLJ010000298.1 GCA_945901665.1 Bordetella parapertussis
TTGGTGGGTCTGGCCGACACCGAGGTCAAGGAGGCGCGCGAGCGGGTGCGCTGCGCCATACAAAATGCCGGGCTGTCGTTTCCGAGCAACAAACGCATCACCGTCAACCTGGCGCCGGCCGATTTGCCCAAGGATTCGGGGCGTTTTGACCTGCCCATTGCCATGGGCATCTTGGCCGCCAGCGGGGTGGTGGACGCTGCCGCCATGGCGGGTCACGAGTTTGCCGGCGAGCTGTCTTTGTCGGGAGAGCTGCGCCCCGTGCGTGGCGCTTTGGCCATGGGCATGGCCTTGGCCACCCAAGACAAGCCCTTGCGCTTGGTTTTGCCCATGGCCAGCGCCCTTGAGGCCGCTTGGGTGCCGCACATCAAAGTGCACGGGGCGCACCACCTGCGCGAGGTGGTGCAGGCCTTTGCCCCGCAAGCAGACGCAGCGGACAAGCCGGATTGGCCTTTGCTGCGCGCCTGTCTGCCCAGCCCGCCGGAGTCGAACTTGGACATGGCCGAGGTCAAAGGCCAAGCTGGCGCCAAACGGGCCTTGCAAATCGCAGCCGCAGGCGGGCACAGCGTGTTGATGGTGGGCCCGCCGGGCAGTGGCAAGTCCATGCTGGCGCAGCGCTTTGCCAGTTTGTTGCCCGCCATGGACTTGACCCAATGCCTGGAGAGCGCCGCCGTGGCCAGCCTGGTGGGGCGGTTTTCGCCACAAGATTGGGGGCGCAGGCCGGTGCGCAGCCCGCACCACACCGCCACCTCGGTGGCCTTGGTCGGCGGCGGCTCGCCGCCGCGCCCGGGCGAAATATCGCTGGCCCACCACGGCGTGTTGTTCTTGGACGAGTTGCCGGAATTTGCGCGCAGCGCTTTGGAGGCTTTGCGCGAGCCGCTGGAGAGCGGGCGCATCACCATCTCGCGGGCGTCGCAGCAAGCCGAGTTTCCGGCGCGCTTTCAGCTGATTGCGGCCATGAACCCATGCCCCTGCGGGCACCACGGCTCCACCCTCAAAGCCTGCCGCTGCACACCCGACCAAGTGGCGCGCTACCAAGGCCGGCTGTCCGGGCCGTTGATGGACCGCATTGACCTGCATGTCGAGGTGCCCAGCCTGAGGCCGCAGGCCTTGCTCAGCACGCCTGCGGCGGCCAGCAGCGAAGCCTTGCGCCACGATTGCCAAGCCGCCCGCGAGCGGGCGCTGGCGCGACAGGGCCACACCAACCACTTGTTACAAGGCCAAGCCTTGGACAGCCTGGCACGCCAGCCCCAAGCCCAGCAATTGCTAGAGCGCGCGGCGCAGCGCTTGGGTTGGTCGGGCCGGGCCACCCACCGCTGCCTGCGGGTGGCACGCACCGTGGCCGATTTGCACGGTCACCTGCAGATCGAAGTCGAGGACATGGCCGAGGCGCTGCAATACCGCCCCCCAGGTTGATGCGGTCGCGTGCTGGGCACGCCCCCCTGCTTTGATCGGCCCCAACGCGCTGCCGCCTACCGGGGTGGCCAGCGCAGCCCTGCACAAAGCAGGGGCACGCCCAAGGCGGCCAAGCCCATTGAGGGGACAGGTTTCGCATAATGGCCGAATGTTGCGCTCCTCTCCCGCCACGCCCTCCCATGCCCTGGTGTGGTGGTTGTCGCTGGCGCAGTTGATCACCTGGGGCAGTGGCTTTTATGGTTTTGCGCTGTTCATGGGGCCGATGGAAGCCGCCCTGAACATGGACCGCGCACAGTCCTCGCTGGCCTTTAGCTTGGCCTTGTTGGGCGAGGGGGTGATGGCCTTTGCGGTGGGCCGTTGGGTCGACCAAGGACACGCCCGGCGCGTCATGACCGGGGGCTCTTTGGCCGTGGCCCTGTGCTTTGTGGCGCACCGCTGGGTGGACAGTGTGGGCGGCTTTTATGCCGTGTGGTCATGCATGGGCCTGGCTTGGGCGGCCACCTTGTACACACCAGCCTTCACGGTACTCACCCAACGCTACGGCAGCGCGTATCGGCGCGCCATCATCACCATGACATTTTTGGGCGGGCTGGCCAGCACGGTGTTCATACCGCTCACCGCCGCCTTGGTCGAGCACTGGGGCTGGCGCGACGCTTTGTGGGTGCTGGCTGGCCTCAATGCCTTGGTGTGCGCGCCCTTGCACGCATGGTGGTTGCGCCCCTCGGGCCACGGCACCGCCCATGGCCGCCACACCGAGGTCCATGGCGTGGCCGCGCATCCTCAAGGCACACCCACGCCCACATCTTCACCTTCACCTTCACCTTCACCTTCACCTTCACCTTCACCCTCACCCTCACCCTCACCCTCATCCTCATCCTCATCCTCATCCTCATCCTCATCCTCATCCTCATTCTCATCCTCACCTTTACCTTTACCTTTACCTTTACCCGTACCCGTACCCGTACCCGCACCCCCACCCGTTCCCGCGCCTGCCAGCCGCGCTGCGCGCGACGACGACCGCGCTTGGGCCGCGCATTTGAAGCAACCGGCGTTTTGGTGGCTGAGTGTTTTTGTGGTGCTGATGATGGGCACCACAGCCGCTTTACCGCCGCATTTGGTCAGCCTGCTGCGCGAAACCGGCATGTCCGAGACCTGGGCCATCGCCATGCCAGCCAGCATCGGTGTGTTGCAGGTGTTGGGGCGCTTAGCGCTGTACAGCGCAGAACGACACCTGCCCGTCAACGCGGGCAACCTGTGGCTGCCCGCCCTCATCCCCTTGGGGTTTGCGGTGTTGCTTTGGGGCTATGGGCAGGTGGGGTGGTCTTTGCTGTTTGTGCTGCTGTTTGGCGTGGGCAACGGTTTGCTCACCATCGTGCGCGCCACCGCCATGACCGAATACGTGAGCCGCGCCCACACCGGCAGCTTGAACGGGTTGCTGGGCTTTCCCACCGCCATGGCGCGGGCTTTTGCGCCGTGGTTGATGGGCTTGTTGTGGTCCAGCCAATGGGGCTATACCTGGGGCTTGGTGTGCATGTGCGCGCTGGGTGTGGTGGCCGTGGTGTGCATGTGGATGGCACAAAAAACAGCCCCATTGAAAGCGCATTGAAAGCGCATTGAAAGCGCAGCATCAATGCTTTGCCGGCGCTTTGGTTGACACAAATAATTTTTTATTTGGGTCAACAGCGGGTCAGCGGGGGTCGTTGAATGATCACTCCAGTCTTCGGAGTGATTCAAACCTCAACCAAGGAGCTCTCCATGAACAAACTCTTCACCACCATCCTGTTGTCTGCATTTGCCAGCGCTTCGTTTGCCAGCACCCCCAACCTGGCCCCAGCGGCGAGCGACAAAACGCCTCCCAAAGCTGCCGCCAAAGCCGAGGTCAAGGCAGAGGCCAAAAATGCACCGGTGAAAGAAAAAGCCGCTGTGAAAAAAGAAGAAACCAAGAAGTAATCTTCTCTCCACCACCAAACGCCCGCGCAAGCGGGCTTTTGGCTTTGGGGGGCGTCATTGTGGGTGCGCATGGGGCTCACCGGCACCCCTGCTTCAGGGCGGATGGCTAAGATGGCCCATGTCTGACGATCCCCAACTGGAAATTCCACCCTCATTCATCGCCTTGTTTGTCAAACCAGGGCAATCCAAGCCCAGCGCCAGTTTTGCCCATGTGGCCCAGCGCTATGACA
>CAMDLJ010000299.1 GCA_945901665.1 Bordetella parapertussis
GCCTTCGGTTTTGATCAGATCGAATGTCAGCATGTGGGCAGTTTAAGTGGCAGTTTGTTGAAGCAGCATCGAATCGCCATAACTGAAAAACCGATAACGTTGCTCAATGGCATGCCGGTACAACTCCTGCATCCGCTCAAAGCCAGTGAACGCCGCCACCAGCATCAGCAGGGTAGATTTGGGCAGGTGAAAGTTGGTGATCAACACGTTCACCACTTTGAAAGCAAAACCCGGCGTGATGAAGATGTCGGTGTCACCCTCCACGCATCCGCTGCGCGCCCAGCTCTCCAGCGTGCGTACCGATGTGGTGCCCACCGCCACCACCCGCCCGCCTCGGGCTTGGCAATCGGCGATGGCTTGCAAGGTGGCGGCGGGAATGCTGTACCACTCGCTGTGCATGCGGTGCTCGGCAATGTTTTCGGTTTTTACCGGCGAAAACGTCCCTGCACCCACATGCAAGGTGACGCTGGCGCTGTCAACACCCTTATCGTGCAAAGCTGCCAGCAGGGGCGCATCAAAGTGCAGCGCCGCCGTGGGTGCGGCCGCTGCGCCTGGGTGTTTGGCAAAAACGGTTTGGTAACGCCCTGCATCCTCGGGGTGCATGCTGTGTTTGTCGCGCTCTATATAGGGCGGCAGTGGCACATGGCCGTGGGCGCGCATCAATCCCAACGGCTCGTCGCTGAAAGCAAAGCGAAACAGTGGCCCATCCACATCCGGCCAGCGGCCCAAGAGCGTGGCTTCAAAGGCGATGGCCGTGCCCGCTTGGTTGAAGATGCGCAGCACGGCACCCACAGCCGGTTTTTTGCTGACCTTCATGTGCGCCACCACTTGATGGGGAGGCTCTCCCTCCACAAAAGGCAACACCCGCTCCACCAACAACTCCAGTTGCCCGCCGCTGGGTTTTTCGCCAAACAAGCGGGCCGGCACCACTTGTGTGTCGTTGAAGACCAGCAAGTCGCCTTTTTGCAGCAAAGCGGGCAGGTCTTTGAAGATGCGGTCTATCGGCACAGCGCCACGGCCATCGAGCAAGCGCGAGGCGCTGCGCTCGGGCGCAGGGGTTTGGGCGATCAATACGGGGGGGAGGTGAAAGTCAAAGTCGCTCAATACAAATGAGCGTGAGGGCGTGGGCTGCATGGTCTTGAGGGCTGAACAGGCCCGTTCCAAGTGGAGAGGGAGGCAAATTGTGGCATGGGTCACAATTCATGCCATGTGGATGGAAATGCTTTCTCTCGTTTTGCAACTGGTCACCGGCTTGGTGGGCGGTGCGAGTTTGATGCGCTTGTACATGCAGTGGCACCGGATTCCCCTGGCGGCCAGGGCGGGCAACCCCTTGGGGCCGTTTATTTTTGCCCTCACCAACTGGTTGGTGTTGCCTTTGCGGCGCGTGATGCCGTCCATCGGGCGGCTCGACACCGCCAGTTTGGTGGCCGCTTATTTGGTGGTGTTGGCCAAGATTGGTTTGATGGTTTGGCTGGGCATGGGCGGCGGCCTGTGGTGGATGGTGCTGTGGGTGGCCTTATTGGATTTGTTGGCTTTGTGCCTGTCTGGCCTGTTTGGGCTGGTCTTGGTGCATGTGGTGTTGTCGTGGGTGCGCACCGATTCGGCCATGGCCGATTGGGTGGACCGCATGGTGCTGCCCTTGTTGTGGCCGCTGCGGCGCATCCTGCCTACCTTGGGCGGGATTGATTTGTCGCCCTTGGTGGTGCTGTTGCTGATTCAATTGTGCGAAGTGGCATTGCGCCACCTGCGCTACAGCGGTGGCTTTTGAGGTCAGGGGATGCCCACCGCGCCAACGCCAGCCGCCAAACCCCTGAGCGCCCCCCAAAAGGCCTTGCGCAAAATGGGCCTGGTCCGCGATGTGGACCTGGCCTTGCACCTGCCCTACCGCTACGAAGACGAAACCCGATTGGTCAAACTGGCCGATGCCCGTGATGGCGAGGTGGTGCAGTTTGAAGCCACCGTTCGCTCTTGCGAGGTGACATTCAGACCGCGTCGGCAGCTGATTGCTGTGGTGGAAGATGGCGAAGAAATTTGCACGCTTCGGTTTTTTAATTTCTACCCCAATATGCAAAAAGCATTGGAAGTGGGGCGCCAGGTTCGCTTGCGCGGCGAGATTCGCGGCGGCTTCATGGGGCGCACTTGCATGCACCCCAGCGTACAGGCTGCGGGGGGTGTGCTGTCCAGCGCATTGACGCCGGTCTATCCCAGCACCGCCACCATGCCCCAAGCCTATTTGCGCAAGGCGGTGCAAGGTGGCTTGGCCCATGCTTTGCGGCAGGGCGCATTCAGCGAGACGATACCCACAGGACAGGCGCTGGCCCACACCTGGCCATTGGCCCAAGCCTTGCAGTTTTTGCATCACCCATCCGCCGATGTGTCCATCAGCCAATTGGAGGACCGCAGCCACCCGGCCTGGCAAAGGCTCAAGGCTGAGGAGTTGTTGGCCCAGCAGTTGTCGCAGTGGCAGTCCAAGCGCGAGCGCGCCGCTTTGCGCGCCCCGCGTTTGCCCAAGGCGCTGAAGCTGGCTGGCGTTTTGACCGCGCTGCAAGCCGCGTTGCCCTTTGCATTGACCCATGCGCAGCACCGCGTGGTGTCCGAAATTGCATCCGACCTGGCGCGGGAACAACCCATGCACCGATTGCTGCAAGGCGATGTGGGCTCGGGCAAAACCGTGGTGGCCGCCCTCGCCGCCGCACAGTGCATCGACGCGGGTTGGCAATGTGCTTTGATGGCGCCCACCGAAATTTTGGCCGAGCAGCATTTCCGAAAACTGATTGGCTGGCTAGAACCCGTGTTGACACCGTTGGGCTTGCAAGTGGCGTGGTTAACGGGCAGCCAAAAGAAAAAAGAGCGCGACGCCATGCTGGCCTTGGTGGCCAGTGGCGAGGCGGCTTTGGTGGTGGGCACCCATGCCGTCATACAAGACAAGGTGCAGTTCAAAGCGCTGGCCTTGGCCATCATCGACGAGCAACACCGCTTTGGCGTGGCCCAGCGTTTGGCTTTGCGACAAAAGCTGTCGGACGAACAAACCAACCCCAGTGACGGCAGCAGCAGCGACCCTGCCCACAGCGACCACACCCGCTCGGCCACCCCGCGCGAGCCGCATTTGCTGATGATGAGCGCCACGCCCATCCCGCGCACTTTGGCCATGAGCTATTACGCCGACCTCGATGTGTCGACCATCGACGAGTTGCCCCCGGGGCGCACGCCCATCGTTACCAAGCTGGTGGCCGAAACCCGCCGCGACGAGGTGGTCGATCGCATCCGCGCACAACTCACCGAGGGGCGGCAGATTTACTGGGTGTGTCCACTGATTGAGGAGAGCGAGGCGCTGGACTTGCGCAACGCCACCGACACCCACCAAGTGCTGTGCGATGCGCTGCCGGGTGTGATGGTTGGCCTGCTGCACTCGCGCATGGCGCAAGCAGAAAAGAAAGCGGTGATGTCGTTGTTTGTGCAGGGGCAAATGGGTGTGTTGGTCAGCACCACAGTGATCGAGGTGGGGGTGGATGTGCCCAATGCCTCGCTGATGGTGATCGAACACGCCGAGCGCTTTGGCCTGAGCCAGTTGCACCAACTGCGCGG